>JBGOST010000022.1:0-11167 GCA_041476125.1 Usitatibacter sp.
CCCGGTTCTACCCGCAGCTCGCGGCAACTTTCTTGCTGGTGGGTTTCATCTACCCATTTTTCGAAGGTATTGCCTGGAACCAGCACTTCGGTGTGCAGGCCTGGCTCAAGGACAGCTTCGGCGCGGAGTTCCACGATTTCGCGGGCTCGGTCGTCGTGCACGCGGTCGGCGGCTGGGTCGCGCTCGCGGCGGTGCTGCTGCTGGGCGCGCGCCTGGGCCGCTACACGAAGGACGGCAAGGTCGTGGCCTTCCCGCCCTCGAACATTCCGTTTCTCGCGTTGGGTGCCTGGGTGCTCTCCGTGGGCTGGTTCGGGTTCAACGTGATGAGCGCGCAGACGATCGACAAGCTCTCGGGGCTGGTCGCGATGAATTCGCTCATGGCGATGGCGGGCGGCACGATCGCCGGCCTCGTCGTCGGCCGCAACGACCCGGGCTTCGTGCACAACGGCCCGCTCGCGGGGCTGGTCGCGATCTGCGCCGGCTCCGACGTGATGCATCCGCTGGGCGCGCTCGCCACGGGTGCCGTCGCCGGCGCGATCTTCGTCTGGATGTTCAACTTCACGCAGAACCGCTGGAAGATCGACGACGTGCTCGGCGTGTGGCCGCTGCACGGCCTGTGCGGAACGTGGGGCGGCCTCGCCTGCGGGATCTTCGGTTCGAAGGCCCTGGGGGGAATCGGGGGCGTCGCATTCATGAGCCAGCTCGTCGGCACCGCGTTGGGAATCGTCATCGCGCTCGCCGGCGGCTTCCTCGTCTACGGAGGGTTGCGGGCGACGGTGGGCATCCGCCTCGATCCCGAGTCCGAGTACAGCGGCACGGACATCGCGGTTCACCGGATCACCGCCACGCCCGAGCAGGACGAACGCTGACCCCTATTGCAATTTCAAATGAGAACGATTAGCATTTGAGCTGTCCCCACGAGGAGCAGCCCGAATGTCCCGCCTTGCCGCCGCACTGCTGATGTCCCTGTCGCTCGGAGCGATCGCCGCCGGCGAGCCTGAGTTCGCGCTCACCATCGAGAACCACAGGTTCACGCCGGACCGCATCGAGGTTCCCGCGGGCAAGAAGGTGAAGCTCCTGGTGGAGAACAAGGACGCGACCCCCGAGGAGTTCGAGAGCGACTCGCTCAAGATCGAGAAGGTCATCCCCGGAAAGTCGAAGGCCACGATCTTCGTCGGCCCGCTCAAGGCGGGCGAGTACAAGTTCGCCGGCGAATTCAACGAGAAGACCGCCAAGGGCGTCATCGTCGCCCGGTAATCATGTTCGGCACCGCGCTCATCGTCTTTCGCGAAGTCCTCGAGGCCGCCCTCATCATCGGCATCGTCGCCGCGGCAACGCGCGGCATCCCCGGGCGCAATCGCTGGATCGCCGCGGGAATGGCAGCGGGCCTGCTCGGTTCTCTCGCGGTCGCGCTGGGCGCGGAGGGCCTCTCGCAGCTCGCCCAGGGCATGGGCCAGGAGCTCTTCAACGCCTCGATCCTCGGCATCGCGGTGGTGATGCTCGCGTGGCACAACATCTGGATGTCGTCGCACGGACGCGAGCTTTCCGCGAACGCGAAGGCGGTCGGCGGCGACATTCGGAGCGGCGCCAAGGCGATGTCGGTGCTCGCGGTCGTTGTCGCGATCGCGGTGTTGCGCGAGGGCTCCGAGACCGTGCTCTTCCTCTACGGCGTCTCGATCTCCGGTGATGCGTCCGCGACCGCGATGCTTGCGGGCGGCGCCATCGGCATGATGGGCGGGGTGGCGCTGGGGTGGTTGCTCTTCGCGGGGCTGCTGCGCATTCCGCTCAAGTACTTCTTCGACGCGACCTCCTTCCTCGTGCTGTTGCTCGCCGCGGGCATGGCCTCGCAGGCGGCGCGCTTCCTCATCCAGGCGAACCTGCTGCCGAGCCTCGCATCGCCGCTCTGGGACACCTCCTCGCTCGTGCCGAATTCTTCCGTCATCGGCAAAGCCCTTCAGGGACTGGTCGGCTACGACGCGCGGCCCGCCGGCATGCAGATCGCTTTCTTCGTCACCGTCATCGTCGTGATCCTGGCGGGCATGACCTGGGCCCGCCGCCGCTTCGAAAAAACTACCTAGAGGAAATTCCATGCGCCTGTCATCCCGGCTGCTCGCAGCCGTCGCCCTCGGCTTGCCCGCCGTTTCGCTCGCCGGCCCTTCCGACTACGTGTACTACCCCGGCGTCGAGTACGGCGAGCGTGAGATCGACTTCAAGTTCGGCACCGCGAAGGCGAAGGACTCGCGGGGCGGCGAGCGCGAATCGGCGGCGAGCCTGGGCTTCGGGTACGGCGCGACGCAATGGTGGTTCACCGAGGTCTACGCGAAGTACCACAGGCAACCCGGCGAGAAGACCGCCTACGACGCGTTCGAATGGGAGAACAAGTTCCGGTTGACCGAGCCCAACCAGTACTTCGTCGATGTCGGCCTCATCACCGAGATCGAGATTCCCAAGGAGCGCCGCACCGAGGGCTACGAATTCAAGTTCGGCCCGCTCTTCCAGCTCGACACCGGGGCTGTGCGCTGGAACGCGAATCTCCTCTTCGAGCGCGTGTACCGCAGCCGCGAGGAAGCCCCGCATCCTCTGGAGATGGGCTACCAGCTCCAGGCGCGCTATGCCCTGCCGCACGGCATCGAAGTCGGCGCGCAGGCGTTCGGCGACATGGGCAAGTGGAATCGATGGGAGCCCGCGGGCGAGCAGAGCCACCGCAGCGGGCCCGCGCTCTTCGGCAAGGTGAAGCTCGGAGGACGCGAGGCGATTCGCTACAACGCCGCGCTGCTCTTCGGCGCCACCGACGCCGCCCCGCGCCACACGTTCCGCTTGCAGGCCGAGTACGAGTTCTAGTCCCCCGGCTGCTTTTCGAGCTTCTTCTCGCGGATGCGGTGGATGACGAGGAAGACGACGCCCACGAGTGCGAGCGCGGCGAAGGCCCATAGCTCGTAGCGCTTGAGGTCGTGGAGGATCGTCTCGAGGATGCCGCCGAACAGGTAGCCGATGCCCGCGATGAGCGGCGCCCAGATCGCCGCGCCGATGAAGTTGTAGGCCATGAATTTCCACGCGGGCACGCGCCCCATCCCGAGGAGGATGGGGCCCACGATGCGAAACCCGTACATGAAGCGGATGCCGATGATGAGCGGCGCGTGCCAGCGCGAGAGCATGTGGTCGAACCGATGCGCGCGCTCCTGGGCATCCGGGAACCTCTCGAGGATCTTCTGCCCCTTGGCGCGGCCAAGGAAGAAATAGAACTGGTCGCCCGCGAACCCCGCGATCATCGCCACCACCACCACGGTGTAGAAATCGAGGTAACCCCGGTGCGCGGCGAGGCCGCCCAATGCGAGGATCGTCTCGCCCTCGAGGAAGGCGCCGATGAAGACGGTCAGGTACCCATAGGCATCGATCAGGGCTGGCAAATCCATCGTGGTTGTTCCTCTGGGCAAACACTTGTTGCATTATTCCGCGGCGGCGGGTCTGTCAATACCTCCCCGCGCAAAAAGAGTTCACGTAGCGGCGGGAAAACTGCGTTAAAGTTTTGCGTCGCGTCGGCCCCCAATAAGCCGACCGGCAAACGCGCCCCACGAGGGCAATGCACCCGAACAACACAAGGAGGGAACACCCCATGCGCACCACAATCGCCCTGACGGCGATCGGCCTGCTTTTCGCGGCCCAAGCCGAGTCAGCCAGCTACGTCCTGAACGCCAGCACCTGGGGAGCAGCCCAGGACAAGGCGGTCACCGGGGCCGGTGGAACCGTTACTTTCAAGCATGCCGGAGCCGGCGTGGCCGTCGTGCAATCCAACAACCCCAGCTTCCTCACCGCGGTCACCGCAACCGGTGCCGTGACGAGCGGGGCGCTCGACCAGGTCGTGGAATGGGTCGATCCGGTGGCCACGGTCGCGGTGCCCGATGCCATCAATCCCACCGATGACCGCTTCTACTCGCATATCCAATGGGCGCCTCAGTCCGTCGAGGCCCCCGCGGCATGGGCGGCCGGTTGGACGGGTCATGGCGTTCGCGTCGCGGTGATCGATGGTGGCATCTACGCCAACCATCAGGATCTCGTGGGCGCAATCGATGTCGCCGCCTCCCGGTCCTTTGTCGAACCCGATCCCGCCGCCACTCCCGCGGTCAACGCTTGCCGCACCGCATTCGACTGCGACACCGGCACGTTCTGGCATGGCACCCACGTCTCGGGCATCATCGCCGCTCGCGACAACACCCTCGGCATCATCGGCATCGCGCCGGAAGCGACGATCGTGGGCGTGAAGGCGCTGCACAACGGCTCCGGAACCTTCGGCGCCGTGATCGCCGCGATCCTCTATGCCTCCTCGGATGGGCACGCTGACGTCATCAACATGAGCCTCGGCGCGCTCTTCGCCAAGAACGAGCCAGGAGCCTCCGAGCTTCGCGTTGCGTTGAGCAAGGCGGTGAAGATCGCTTCGACCACGACACTCGTGGTCGTGGCCGCAGGCAACGACGCGCTGAGCCTCGACGGCAACAACCTCGTGGTCACGCCGGCCGAATCCGGCCCCGCGATGGCTGTGTCCGCAACGGGGCCGCTGGGCTTCGCCTACGGGGCGACGAACTTCTCGCGCTTCGCGTCCTACTCCAACTATGGCCACTCGCTGGTGAGCGTCGGGGGGCCGGGCGGCGATTTCGCCTATCCCGGGAATGAGAACTGCACGCTTCAAGCGACGACGGGGCCGGTGACCATCCCTTGCTGGGCGTTTGACATGGTCCTGTCCACTTCTCGCGGCACGACGGCCGCGGGCGGATACACCTGGGCCGCTGGCACGAGCATGGCGACTCCGGCCGTCGCTGCCGTCGCCGCACTCGTGAAGCAGAAGAACCCCGGCATCGGCGTGAAGGCCCTGCAGAGGCAGCTCGAGAAAAGCGCGGTTCCCGTCGACAAGAACCAAAGCGCCTTCTACGGCAACGGCTACATCAACGCCCGGACCGCGGTAGGGAACTAGGTCTTCTTGCGGTGAGGTGAAATGGGGAGGCTTCGGCCTCCCTCTTTTTTTCAGGGCAGGAAACGCCCCGTCTGCCAGAAGAGTCCGAGCGAGACGAAGCGCTCCGCGCGCGTGCCGCCACTGCGCGTGACGACGGTGAGGTCCATGTCGAGCCGGTCCTTGATGAGGCTGTAGCGCCCGCCGGCGCGAAGGAACGGACGGGCGGCATTCTCGCCGAACGCTTCTGCGAGGAGTGTGAGCCGCGGCGTGACCGCGCTCTCCGCGGCCACACCCCACAACGTCACGTTGCGCTCATCAGCGCGATCCTGGCCCCAGCCGACGTCGAAATGAAACGACGTCCCGGCGGCCTCCGAGGTCACGCTCAACGGGACGATCACGTACGGGTTTTCCCAGCCGCGGCGCCCCTCGCGTTGCTTGCGCGTGACGCCGGTGACGAGGCCGATCGCCCAGGGTGCGTCTTCCGACGGCCGCCACAACGTCTTCGCCTGGAAATACGCTTCGGAGAAACGGCTGCTTCCGTCTTCGCGCCTGCGCGCGAAGCCGGCTTGCCACTCGATGTTCGCGCCGAAGTTGCACGCGGGAACGAACCAGCCTTGTGTCGCTTCGCGGCTGCGGTCGATCCACGTCTCGACCTGGCAGGCCTTGTCCTCCTGGATGCTCGCGTCTTCGGTGGTGAGGGGGCGCCCGGCGAGCGCGGGAATCGACGCGATGGCGAGCACCGCGAGGAGGGCCGGCCGAAATCCCACTATTGCTGCGGCCGCCCGCGAGTGCGCATCTGCGAGATCCACGCCGAGGAGATCGCGGCGTTCACGTTGGCGCCGTAGCGATGCGGCGTGGTGGCGATGCCGACCAGGCGCCCGTAGACGTCGAATACCGCGCCGCCGCTGGCGGTGGCCGCGATGGGCACCGAGAGCTCGAGCACTTTCACGCCCGAGGCGATGCGCGTGGCCTTGACGGTGCCCTCGGTCAAGGCGAACTGACCCGCCGCGTTGGCGCCGAGCACGAAAATCCTGTCGTTGGCCTTCGCTTCGTCGGCCGCGATCTCGATCGCGCGCGCGTTCATCCCGGTGACCGCGAGCTTGCACAGGTCGAGGACCTCGTCGGTCGCCGAGAGATTGGCCGAGAGCGACTCGGCGCCGTAGCGAACCACCATCTGCGAGTTGCCGCCGATTCCGTGGCACGTCGTCACCATCGCGCCTGGCTCGACCGCGATGGCAAGTCCCACTGGGACCGCGCGGCCCGACATTTCGTAGCTCATCACGCGGCCCACGGAGAGGAGTGCCGCGGGAAGAATCTGGTGCGCGCCGAGCGCCACGGGTGGCGGAGGCGGCGGCGCCGGCTTCGGCGCTTCCACGACGGGCTCGATCTTCGGCGCTTCGGGTGCCTTCCCGCCGCGCAGGACGAAGATGAGAATGACGAGGATCGCGACCGCGGCGCCGATGAGGGGGATGAACCGCTTGTGGCGCGGCTTCTCTTCCTCCTCGCCCCCTTCCAGCACGAGGTCGGTGGCTTGCCCCGCCGCGGCCGCTTTTTCCGCGGCGGTGATGAGAGATGCATCGTAGGCCGCGCGGCGCGCCGGGTTGGCAAGCACCTCGTGAGCCTGGTGGACAAAGGCCATGGCGTGGGGATCCTGCGGCACGGCACGGTTCAGCTCGGCGGTACGCCTCTGGTAGGCGAGCCCGATGTCGAGCGAATTGGCGTCCTGAGTAATCCCCAGGATCTCGTAAAGTGTCTTCTTCTGGCCCGCCATGGCCGTCATCATCGGGCTTTGTGACCCGGCGCGCAAATATAAGAGGGTCAGACTCCAATATTCCGATTTGGGCGATTCCTGGCCCTGAATATTGGAGTCTGACCCTCTTATTCGCCGCCGAAGACGTAGCCGTCCATTCCGAGCGATCCGAGGTCGAAGCCCAGCTCCAGGCGGCGCGCGGAAGATCCGCCCGCGCCCAGCGCGACGAAGAACGGATCGAAATGCTCCTCGGTGGGGTGGCTGCGCTCGGCCTGTGGGGCGTGGCGGCGATAGTCGAGGAGCTCGTCCACCGCGCCGCTTTTCACGCGCGAAGCGATCCAGTCGTTGAATTCGCGCGCCCAGGCGGAAGCCTCGCGCGTTCCGCGCATATGCCATTCAAGATCGCGCAAGTTGTGGACGATGCCTCCGGAGGCGAGGATCAGCGTGCCCTCGTCGCGCAACGCGGCGATGGCGCGGCCCACTTCGTGGTGATGGCGCGGGCCGCGACGCGATTGCACCGAGAGCTGTGTGGCCGGGATGTCGGCGTTGGGGTACATCCACTTGAGCGGCACCCACGCGCCGTGATCGAGGCCCCGCTTCGGATCGGTCTCGCAGCGCAGCCCGGCCGCCGAGAGCAGCTCCGCCGCCCTGCGCGCGAGCGTGGGCGCGCCCGGCGCGGGGTAGCGCTGCTCGTAGAGCTCGCGCGGGAAGCCGAAGAAGTCGTGGATCGTCTCGGGCTGCTCGCTCGTGCTCGTGGCGGGCGCGTCGGTGTCCCAGTGCGCCGAGACGACGAGGATCGACTCCGGCCGCGGCAATTGCGAGGCGAGCTTAGCCCACGCCTGCGTGTCGCTGCCATCCTCGACGGCGAGCGTCGGCGCCCCATGCGAGAGAAAGACGGCGGGCAGTCTCATTTTCATTTGACCTGGTCGCGGCCGCGCTGTTCGTTCACGAATGCGAGAACGATCAAGGCCGCGATGAAGAAAAGGCCGGTGAGCAGGATCGCGAGGCGGTGGTTGCCGCCCGTGACCCACGTCACGGCGCCGTAAGTGAGCGGGCCCAGGATCGCGGCGAGGCGAACCGCCACGCCCCACAGCCCGAAGAATTCGGCGCTGCGCCCCGCCGGCGACAGATACGCCACCAGCGCGCGCCCCGCCGACTGGCTCGATCCCATGCACAGTCCCGCGAGGTTCGCAGCCACCCAGAAAAGTCCCGGCGTGCGCGCGAAGAAGGCGACGACGACCATCGCGACCCAGCCCACGATCGTCCAGCGCAGCGCGACGACTTTACCCAGGCGATCCTGCGCGTAGCCGAAGCCGAACGCGCCGATGGCCGCGGTGATGTTGACCACGAGCACCAGCATGATCGTGTCCTGCGTCTTGAATCCCATCACCTGCTCCGCGTAGATCGCCGCGAGCGCGATCACCGTGGCGACACCCGCCTGGTAGCAGACCCCGCACCCGAACACGAGCAGGAGGTCGCGGTAGCGCCGCGCCGAGCGCGCCGTCTCGAGGAGCCGCGCGAAAGCGGCGCGCGCTCCCGGCACCGTCGCGGGCTTGGCACGCTCCTTCAGGAAGATGAAGGTGGGCAAGGCGGCGAGGGCGAAAACCGCCGCGGTGATGATCATCGTTCCCGGGACCGCGAGCGAAGTCGTCGAGCCGCGCGACTCCGCGGTCATCACCCACGCGAGGGAGACCGCGAGCGCGAGGATGCCGCCGAAATAGCCGAGGCTCCATCCCCAACCCGACACCTTGCCCAGCGCCTCGGGGCGCGCGAGCTCGGGAAGAAACGCCGCGACCAGGTTCTCGCCGATCGAATACGCGACGTTGGAAATGATGATGAAGACGACCGCCCATGCGACCGCACCCGGCCCGGTCCATGCGAGCGCGGTGGTGCCGAGCACGCAAACCCAGGTGGACATCGACAGCACGCGCTTCTTCGCGGCGTGCGCATCGGCCCACGCGCCGAGCACCGGGCCCAGCACCATCACCATCGCATAGGAGACGGAGAGGGCGGCGGTCCATGCGAAGGTCGCCCACGGCTCGTTGCCCGCGACGACGGAGACGAAATACGCGTTGAAGACGGCGGTGAGGACCACCGTCGTGTATCCCGAGTTGGCGAAGTCGTACATCGCCCACGCCACCACTTCGCGGCGCCTGACGCCCGGGTTGAGCGCCGAGGCTACTTCCGCCATGGCTTCATGGTGGCGAGCAGCACCTGGGCTTCCTCGAGCGTGCGGTCGCGGCTGGTTTGAAGATCGGGCAGCCGCAGCTCGACCGGATGATCCGGCATCAAGCCTTCGCCCTCGATGCGCTTGTCGTTCGCCATCACGAAGCCGACCTCGCTGTAGGCGAGCTCGGCGCCGCCGGGAATGTGAGCGTAGCCGAGGAAGCCGAGCAGGCATCCGCAGCTCGGCTGCCCCGCGATCACCGCGCGCCCCGCGGCCTGCATGGTTCCCGCGAAGAGCTCGCTGCCGCTGGCGCTTCCCGCGTTCACCAGGATCACGATCGGGCCCGCATAGGCGCTCTTGTTGCCCTCGATCACGCGCCTCAACTTGATGATCTCGACGGCGCCGAAGAGCATGGAGATGGGACGACCGGTGCGCGTCACCGAGTGGCCGATCTCGGTGCGCGCCGGGAAGAACTGCTCGAGGAGCTCGTTCACCGCCATCATCGCCCCGCCGGAATTGTTGCGCAGGTCGATGATGAGGCCCGGCGTGCCGCGCAGCTCCTCGAGGCCCTGGAGCGCCAGCTTGGCGAGCGTGAGCGTCCATTGGCCGAGCCGCAGGTAGCCGTAGCCCGAAGGCAGGATGCGGTGACTCTCGGTGGCGCGGATGAAGACCTTGCGGCGCGCGAGGCTCGCCTCGAAGCGGCTGCCGTCGTTGCGCTCGAACCTGAACGCCATTCGCGTCCCCGGCTCCCCCATCATGAGCTGGCGCACGGCGCGCAGGTGGCGCGAGCGATCGGTCGAGTCCAGGCGCGTGTCGGAGCGCAGCTTCTCATAGGCCTGCAGCGCCGGCTCGTCGCCGATCGACACCAGCACCATTCCCGGCCGCACTCCCGACCACCACGCGTCCGAATCGAAGTTGACGCTCGAGACCGCGAGCCGTCCGCCGACGGGAAGGAAGGAAAAGCCGAACGTGATCGACTCGTCGCGGTTGCGCAGCTCGACTCGCCTGGGAGACTCGACGCGCGTGTGGGCGTCCTTGAGCTCGCCCGTCATCTTGTCGAGCACGTTCCAGAACGTGTCGTCATCCGGGGCGCTTAACGCAAGCGGGCGATAGCGCTGCCCCGCCGCGTTCCAGTCGACGCCGTTCAGCGCGGCGTCGTAGTAGCGCTCGTTGATCGTCTTCCACACGAAATCGAACGCCCGCGCCCGTGCTTCCGCGCCGAGCGTCCTGGGCGGCGGCGATTGCACCACCTCGGTGGGCAGCGCTACCGCCTCTCCCATCTGCCGTCCCATCATGTTGTGCGGATCGACGAGCGAGCACCCGCTCACCGCAAATATGAGGGTCAGACTCCAATATTTGAGGCCGGCTGTCGTCTCCCGGACGCGCAAGGCGTTAAACCAGCATGCCCCGGTTACCGCGCCTATTTGCACAAGAATTCCCTTCGCACATCACGATGCGGGGTAACGATCGTCAAGACATTTTTCACTGCGGCTGGCCACCGGGCAGCATAGTGCAACTACCCCAAGGACAATTCAAGGCGTTGGCCGACGGTATGTAGCTTACTTCAATGGCCGGTACGGGCGAACCGGGACTCTCTGGGAAGGTCGCTATCGATCAACGCTTGTCGAGGCGGAATTCTATCTCCTGGCTTGTCATCGATATATCGATCTAAACCCCGTGCGGGCGGGGCTTGTTCAGCATCCTGCGGAGTATCCATGGTCGAGCCATCGCTTCTATGCATTGGGCTCTCCGGACGATTTGGCGGCCCCCTCGAGAGTGAAGTCCTGGACCGCATCAGGTCGTGCTCCAACAAAGGACGGGCCCTGGGTTCCGCCGAATTCTGCAATCTCATTGAGGGCAGGACGCAGCGTCGCGCCGCGCCCCTGTCAGCGGGCTGGAAGAAAGGTCGAAAGCGTGGCTACCGCGCGTCCTAGCAATATGGGAGTCTGATCCTCATATTCACGAGGTTTGCTTGACCTCCGCGGATGGGCAGGGGACGGCGCGCAGCTGCGCCCCCGTGTATTCGCGCTGCAGGAGCGCCAGGCGCGCGACGGTTTCGGTATCGGGATCGCGGATCAGCATCACCACCTCGCGCAATTCCTTGACGAACGGCCCGGACTCCGCGCCCTTCACGCCTTTCGCCTCGAGCGAGGCGAGGAAGCGGCGCGCGGCATCCTCGGTGGAGAAGACGCCGAGCGAGATGGCGTTGTCGGGGCGGATCGACAGGTCGTTCACTCCTTGGCGGCGCAACTGCGCCATGCTCGCTTCCGCTGCCCGCCGGTCGCGCACCGCGGGGACGAACACC
>JBGOST010000023.1:0-11141 GCA_041476125.1 Usitatibacter sp.
CGCGCAGCTACACCGAGCCCGCGATCAAGGGCGAATCGGCGGCCTTCATGATCCTCAACCGCAACAAGCGCGGCGTGGCGGTGAACCTGAAGAAGCCGGGCGGGCTCGAGGTGGTCAAGCGCCTCCTCGCCGGCGCCGACGTGGTGACGGAGAACTATCGCAAGGGAACGCTCGAGAAACTGGGCCTCGGATATGACGTGCTGCAGCAGCTGAATCCGCGCTTGATTTATTGCGCCGTCTCGGGATACGGAAGGACCGGCCCCTACGCCGACAAGGGCGGCTTCGACCTCATCGCGCAGGGCTTCGCGGGGATCATGAGCATCACCGGCGAGCCGGGCGGAGCGCCCGCGAAAAGCGGCACCTCGATCGCGGACATCAACGCCGGCATCCTCGCCGCGCTCGGCATCGTCTCGGCGCTCCTCGCGCGCGCCACCACGGGTCGCGGGCAGCTGGTGGAGACCTCGCTCATGGAAGCGGCGATCCAGCAGACCTACTGGCAGTCGGCGATCTTCTTCGCCACGGGCGTCAATCCCGGCCCGACCGGATCGGCGCACATCCTCACCGCGCCCTACCAGGCATTCCCGACCCGCGATGGGTGGATCAACATCGGCGGCGCCAACCAGTCGAACTGGGAGCGCATCGTGAGGGTGATCGACCGGCCCGAGCTCGCCCAGGATCCGCGTTTCCGCACCAATGGCGACCGCATGAAGAACCTGGCCGCGCTCACTCCCCTCATTGCCGAGCGCCTGCGGCTGCGAGGGTCGGCGGAGTGGATTCGCGCCTTCGAGGACGCGGGAGTTCCGGTGGGGCCGGTGAACCGCATCGGCGACATGCTCGCCGATCCGCAGGTGAAGGCGCGCGAGATGGTGGTCGAGGTGGAGCACCCGCGCGCCGGGCGCGTGAAGGCGCTGGGAATGCCGATCAAGTTCTCCGACACGCCCGGTGAGACGCGCCGCGCCGCGCCGTTGCTGGGCGAGCACACGCGCGAGGTCCTCGAGGGCGTCGGCTATTCGGCCGCCGACATCGAGAGGCTCGCGGCCGAGGGGGCCATCGCCTGCGCGTAGGGCGCCGCGAGCGGTTTTTTCCGACGTCGCGATGCGGTGCGTTCCTACAGCGTTCATCCGCCGCGGATGATTTGAAAGTCCGGGCCGGCGGGTTCCAATAAGGCCACAACAACTTTACTTCTTTCGCGCGCACATGCTCGAAACCAACGTTCGGCAGCGGTCGCTTGCGGCGCAGCCGCGCCCGGCGCTCCGGCATCGCCTCAGCGCCTCCGCGGCCCTGAAGGCGGGGCTCATCGCCGCCGCGATCGCGCTCGCACTTCTGCAAGTGTTCGCCGTCACGGTCTACGACGAATCCCCGTGGAGGCTTGCGCGCATGATGGCCGCCCTCGCGCGCGGACCCGGGGCGCTGGAGCCCGCCGACGAATTCGACGCGGCCCTGGTCGCGATCGGAACCCTGCTGCACTTCGGCCTCGGCCTGCTCTATGCGCTCGCGCTCGCGGGCCTCGTCGCCGATTCGCCGCGCCGCTACGCCACGCCGATCGGGCTCGCGTTCGGCGCCGCCCTGTACTGCGCGAACTTCTACGGCTTCGCCGCCCTCTTCCCCTGGTTCACGCCGAATCGCACCATCGACACGCTCGTGGTGCACATGCTCTTCGGTGTCGCCGTGGCACAGGGGTACTGGGCCTTCGATCGGAGCCCGTCGCGCTAGAATGCGCGCATAACTCCCGCCCTCTTCTACTTCGCCCTCGCGGTTTCCGCGGTCGTCACGTCGTTCATCTCGGGCATCCTCGGGATGGCGGGCGGGATGATCCTCATGGGCGTCCTGCTCGCGATGATGCCGCTGCCGGCGGCGATGATGCTGCACGGGATCACGCAGCTCGCCTCGAACGCCTGGAGGGCGTTCCTGTGGCGCGACCAGGTGGTCTGGAGCATCTTCCGCGGCTACGCCGGCGGGGCGATCGCCGCGGTGGTCGTCTTCGCCGCGGTGAAGCTCGTCGTGGCGAAGCCGATCGCGCTCGTGGTGATGGGGCTGATCCCGTTCATCACGCTGGCCCTCCCCGAGAAGCTGCACCTCAACGTCGAGCGGCGCGGGCACTCGCTCGCCTGCGGCGTCATTTGCTCGGCGCTCGCGCTTACCGCCGGAGTCTCGGGGCCGATCCTCGACGTCTTCTTCGTGCGCTCGAAGATGGGACGCCACGCGGTGGTGGCCACCAAGGCCCTAACGCAAAGCCTTTCCCACATCCTCAAGATCATCTACTTCGGCGGCGTGGTCGCCGTCGAGGGGGGTGCCGTCGGCCCCTGGCTCGCCACGATGATGGTGCTCCTCGCCTTCGCCGGCACCTCGCTCTCGCGGCGCGTGCTCGAAGGCATGAACGACACGTCGTTTCGTTTCTGGACGCGCTGGACGGTGATGACGCTCGGCGTCTTCTACCTCGCGAGCGGCATCCTCCTGCTGGTGCGCTGAGTCCCGCAGCCCTATTTGAATTCGACGGCGGTGGTGTTGGCGCCGCAGAGCAGCACGCCGACGCGCTGGCCCGCGGTCGGCTTCCAAGCGCCGGAGGTGAGCGCGGCCAGGGCGGCGGCCCCACCTGGCTCGGCCACGATGCGAAGCGTCTTCCACAAGGCTTTCTGGGCTTCGCGTATCGCCTCGTCGGTGACGAGCACGGTAGGCGAGACGTAGCGCTGAGCGATGGGGAACATGAGGGCGCCCACGCGCTTGGGCGCGAGGGAATCGGCAGCGAGGCCTCCCGCGGGCGCATCGACCGGCGCGCCTGCCGCCAGCGCGTGCGTGAGCGTAGGCGCAGCCTCGGGCTCCACTCCGATCACCGGCACCCGACCTGCGTACCAGGCCGCGATGCCGCCGATGAGGCCACCGCCGCCCACGGCCACCAACAGCGCCTCGAGTGAAGGCGCCTGCTCCTCGAATTCGAGCCCCACGGTCGCCTGCCCCTGGAGCGTCTCGACCTGGTCGTAGGCGTGGATCGCGGCCGCACCCGTTTCGCCGATCCACTTCTCGCTTGCGATGAGCGCATCGTTGTAGCGCTCGCCGGAAATCTCGAGGCGCGCGCCGTAGCCGCGGATCTGCTCCATCTTCGCCGGGGAGGCCACGCTCGGGACGAAGATCGTGGCGGGGCGCTTCATCTTCATCGCGGCGTACGCCACCGCGGCGCCGTGGTTGCCGCCGGAGGCCGCGACGACGCCCACCGGGGGGATGCCGCGCGTGAGCAGATGGTTGAAGGCGCCGCGCGTCTTGAACGAGCCGGCGTGCTGCAGGAACTCGAGCTTGAAAACGAGCCGCACCGACGGCAATCCGAAATCCGCGCCGTCGACCTCGATCACCGGCGTGCGGCGGATGTGCGGTGCGATGCGCGCTGCGGCCGCACGGATCGCGGCGCCGTCGAGGGTGGGTTCCATGAGGGGGCGCGGCGCTAGCGCACGTCGGGCTCGAAGAAGACCCACTCGGTCTGCGGAAAGCGCTCCTTGAACGAGGCCTCGATGCGGTTGATCGCATCGATGAGCGCGGCCTGGCTGCCGTGCTCGCGCATCTTCGCCTTGACCGCCACCATGACGTCGCTCCCCATGTGCAGCGTGAGCATCTCGATGACCCTCTCGATCGGCTCCTGCGCCTCGAGGAAGGCGACCATCTCCCGGCGCACGTGCTCCTCGACCCCCTGCCCGACGAGCAACGCCTTCACCTCGATGCCGACCATGACGGCGACGACGAGCAGCAGCACGCCGATGCCGATGCCACCCAGCGCGTCGTAGAGGACGTTGCCCGTGAGCCACGTGGCGAGCACCGCGACGAAGGCCAGCGCCAATCCCAGGAGTGCGGCCAGGTCCTCGCCGAAGATGACGACGAGCTCCGCGTTGCGCGAGCCGCGGAACCATTGCCAGATCGATTGCTCGCCGCGCGTCTTGTTGACTTCGCGCAGGCAGCCCCACATCGAAAAACCTTCCGCCACGATGCCGAAAGCGAGGACCCCGAGCGCCAGCAGCGGATAGCTGATCTCTTCGGGGTTGTGCAGCTTGTACCAACCCTCGTGGACGGAGAAGAGGCCGCCCAGCGTGAAGAGCATGAGCGCGACGATGAACGACCAGAAGTAGGTTTCCTTGCCGAAGCCCAGCGGGTAGTCGGGCGTCGGCGCTTTTCGCGCCCGTTTCATGCCGAGGAGCAGCAGGAGCTGGTTGCCGCAGTCCGCGGTGGAATGCACCGCCTCGGCAAGCATCGAGCCGGACCCGGTGATCGCCGCGGCGACGTACTTCGCGACGGCAATGGCCAGGTTCGCGCCCAGCGCGTAGAGGACCGCTTTCGCCGAGTCCGCGCCCTGCGCCATGCGTCGCCGCTCAGCCCTTCCGGATGAGGTTGCGCTCCACCCACGACGCGAACGCGGTGAGATACGCCGTGAACTGCTCGCGCGCCTTGTCGTCGGTCACCTTTCCTCCCGGTCCGACGAGCTTGTCCACGCCGCCCAGGTACATCTCGGGTTGCTGAAGGAGGAGCATGGCGAAGTACGAGAGGTTCTGGCGCAGCTGGTGGTTGGCGCCGTACCCGCCGAGCGGCCCGGGAGAAGTGCTCACGATACCGACGGGCCTGCCGTCCCAGATGCTCTTGCCCCACGGGCGCGATCCGACGTCGACGGCGTTCTTGAGCACCGAGGGCACGCCGCGGTTGTTCTCGGGAGTCACGAACAGGATCGCGTCGCACTCGCGGACGCGATTGCGGAATTGCGTCCACGCCGCCGGAGGATCGGCGGTCTCGAGATCCTGGTTGTAGAACGGCATGTCGCGGATCTCGACGATCTCGAGGTTGAGGGTCGGCGGCTGGAGGGAGATGAGGGCCTGGGCGACGCGGCCGGAGAACGCGTCCTTGCGCAGGCCGCCGACGATGACTGCGATTCTACGGGCGGGCATGGGGTTTGGGACCTCGGGTGGGCACGGGAGTTTCGCGTCGAATATGGGAGTCTGACCCTTTTATTCTAAAATGGTCCCTTGATCGTCACGCCCCCCTCCTTCACTTCGCTTGCCACGCCGGTCGCGCACGACAATCCGCGCACCTTCGCCTTTCGCGGCTACGAGGTGCTGGTTCGCGAGAGCGACCTGGCGCTTCCCGACCCCGCGGTGGTGAAGGCACTCGACGTGGCGCCGGAAAACCTGTACCCGGTGGGCGTCTTTCGCAAGGAATACTTCTCGACCGCGTGGGTCGCGAAGGGCACGCAGCCGCCCGAAGGGTTCGTGTTCAAGGGGCTGCGGTCGTTGTTCGGCCGCATGGACGAGGAGACGCTCGCGGTCGCCGGGCGCGCGCTGCAGATCTCCGACTGGGCGCGCACCCACCGCTTCTGCGGCGCCTGCGGCGAGCGCATGACCAAGGCCGACGGCGAGCGCGCCATGAAGTGCGCCTGCGGCCACCTCGCCTATCCGCGCATCGCGCCGGCGATGATGGTGCTGGTGAAGAAGGGGGATGCGATCCTGCTCGCGCGCAACGCCGCCATGCCTCCGGGCGGCCGCATGAGCGCGCTCGCCGGTTTCCTCGAGCCCGGCGAGAGCGTCGAGGACGCGATCCATCGCGAGGTGCACGAGGAGGTCGGCCTCTTCGTGAAGGACCTGCGCTACTTCGCGAGCCAGTCGTGGCCCTTTCCGGGCTCCCTCATGATCGCCTTCACCGCGGAGTATTCCGGCGGCGAGATCGTGGTTGAACCCGGGGAGATCGCCGAGGCGCGCTGGTTCGGTCCCGGCGACGCGCTTCCCGAGCTGCCGCCGCCGCAGTCGATCTCGCGCGCGCTTATCGAGGCGAACTTGCCGGCGCGACGGTAGCGTCGGCCACGCCGCTCTTCTTCAGGGCGTTGGCGACGAAGCCCGAGGCCTTCGCTTCCTCGATGAAGTTGCGCAGGTAGCGCGCGGCATTCTCGCGCGAGCGTGGAACCCCCGCCGCCTGGCCGATCACCATGAAGCTCGCGTCGATCACGCGCACTCCAGGATCCTTGCTCGCGGCGACCGCGAGCGCGTTCTTCACGCCCGCGGCGGCGTCCACCCGCCCGGCGATGAGCTCGTCCATGGCGACCTGCGAAGTCTCGACGCGGACGAGCTCCGCATTCTTGAGCGCGCGCGTGAGGTACAGGTCGTACGCGGCGCCGCGCCCCACGGCGATGCGCAAGCCCTTGCGGTCGAAATCCTCGAGCCTCCTGAGCGGCGAATCCTTCTTCACGAGATACGTCCCTTCGATCTGCACGTACGGCGCGGAGAATCCGATATCGGTGGCGCGCGCCGGATCCACGGCGAGGAACGCCACGTCCCAGGCGCCTTGCTTGACCGCATCGGCCATCTTCCCTGCGGTATCGTAGGTGACGTACGCGATGGGCACACCCAGGCGGCGCGCCAGCTCCCGGGCAAGCTCGGGGCCGACGCCGCGGGGATCGCCGCCCGCGGCATCCTTCTGCGCGATGACGATATTGCCGAAGTTGACCCCCGCGCGCAGCGTGCCGGATGGCGCGAACTCGGAACGAAGCGACGGCGGAACGGTCGGGGTCATGGCGCAGGAGGCGAGGAGGAAGGTGGTCAGGACGAGGGCGGCGCGGTTCATGTACGCATTCTCGTTGCGAACCCCGCGCGGGTCAATGAGTCGAAAGGGAGCCATGACCGAACCCCAAAAAAACGTCCGCGACTACCGTGCCTGGTTGGGGATCGCCGTCCTCCTCGTCGCGAGCGCCGCGTTCGCCGTCATCGCCGCCACCGTGGCGCGCCAGGATCCCATCCTGCAGCGCGACCTGCAGGTGCTCGTCTGGCTGCACACGCACGGCAATCCCGCCTTCAGCGCTTTCCTCCTCGCCATCAGCTACCTGCACTCCACGATCGGCATATTGGGCTTCACGGTGATCCTGGGCGCGGCGCTCGCGCAGCGCCACAAATGGTATTGGGTGCTGGCGCTGGGGCTCTCGGTGGGCGGCGGAATGCTCTTGAACGTGGCCCTCAAGCTGGTGTTCCATCGCCAACGGCCGGTCTGGGACGATCCCCTCCTCACGCTCGCCACCGACAGCTTCCCCAGCGGGCACGCCGCCGCCGCCACGCTCTTCTACGGCTTTCTCTCGGTCTACGTCGTCTCGCACGTGAAGGAGCTGACCCTGCGGGTGGCCTGCGTGGCGGCCTCGGTGCTCATGGTCGCGCTGGTCGCCTTCTCGCGCATGTACCTGGGCGTTCATTACCTGAGCGATGTACTCGCCGCGATCAGCATCAGCACCGCGTGGCTGGTGCTCTGCCTGTGGGGCGTGCGCACGTACTCCAACAAACGGCGAGCCGCTTGATGTCCTCCGCCATCCCCGTCATCGTCAACGCCACCTCGGGCCCGGACCACGAGGACGATCACCTGGAGAAGATTCGGAAGGCCTTCGCCGAAGCGGGCATCGAGGCGCGCATGGTCCCGGTCCACAACGGTTCCGAGCTCGCCGAGCATGCCGGCAAGGAGGCGCGGGCGCAGCCCGCCGCGCTCGTCGCGGCCGGCGGCGACGGCACCGTCAGCGCGGTGGCCTCGGCGGTGGCCGGAACCGGCACCGCGCTGGGCGTCCTGCCGCTGGGCACCTTCAACCATTTCGCCCGCGACATGCAGATCCCGTTGGCGCTCGACGAGGCCGCGCGAACCATCGCCGCCGGCCACCGGGTCAACGTGGACGTGGCGGAGGTGAACGGGCGCGTGTTCATCAACAACTCGAGCATCGGGCTGTACCCGCAGATCGTGAGACAGCGCGAGTCGCAGCAAAGGCGCCTCGGGCGCAGCAAGCGCCACGCGATGTTCTGGGCGACACTGCGGGTGATGCAGCGCCACCCCTTCCTCGACGTGCACCTCAAGCTGGACGGGCAGGACCAGCAGCGCCGCTCGGCATTCGTCTTCGTCGGCAACAACGCCTATGCGATGGAGGGCTTCGAGGTCGGAAAGCGCGAGCGCCTCGATGCCGGGTATCTCAGCGTTTACCTCGCGCACCGCCGGGGCCGCTTCGCCCTGTTCGCCCTTGCGCTTCGCGCCTTGTTCGGCCGCTTGAGCCAGGCCAAAGACTTCGAGGCGCTCACGACGCGTGAGCTGCGGATCGTCACCCGGCATAAACGGCTGCCGGTGGCGACCGACGGCGAGGTGAGCGTGATGGACCTGCCGCTCGAATACCGGGCGCGCCCGGGGGCGCTGCGCGTGATCGTGCCCGCGCCGCAGGCGGTGCAATGAGGTGCGCGCGATGCGCGTGATCGTCCACCTCTCCGACCTGCACTTCGGGCGCGACGACGCCGAGCTCCTCGAGCCCCTGCGCAAGCGCGTCGAGATGCTCGCCCCGAATCTCGTCGTCGTGTCCGGCGACCTCACGCAACGGGCGAAGCCCGAGCAATTCCGCGCGGCAAAGCGATTCCTCGACTCGCTCCCCAAGCCCCAGCTCGTCGTGCCGGGCAACCACGACGTTCCGCTCTACAACGTATTCCAGCGCTTCTTCAAGCCCTTCGACAAGTACCGGCGGTTCCTCGGCGCGGACCTCGATCCCGGCTACTTCGACGACGAGATCGCGGTGGTGGGCATCAACACCGCGCGCTCGGCCACGTTCAAGTACGGCAGCATCAGCGAAAAGCAAGTCGCGAAAGTGCGTGAGAAGCTTCGCCACCTGCCCGACGGCATCGCGAAGATCATCGTCACGCACCACCCGTTCGACATCCCCGAGAACCGCGACGAGAACCAGCTCGTGAATTACGCCGTGCGGGCGATGGCGACGTTCGCGGAATGCGGCGCGGACATTTTCCTTTCCGGCCACATGCACACGACCCACACTACACACTCCGCAAAGCGCTACAAGATTCCCGGCCACTCCGCGTTGCTCGTGCATGCGGGCACCGCGACCTCGACCCGCTCGCGCAACGAGTCGAACAGCTTCAACGCCCTGCACGTGACGCCCGGCGACGTAAGCATCGAGCGCTACGCGTGGCAGCCCGGAAAGAACGAGTTCGTCCTGTCGAGCACCGAACGTTTCCTGCACGCCCCGGACGGCTGGCACCTCCCGCGCGAATAAGAGGGTCAGACTCCAATATTCAGGGCCGCGAATCGCCCAAAGCGGAATATTGGAGTCTGACCCTCTTATTTGCGCGAGACGAAGGGATTGCCGCGGATGTAGAAGCGCAGCAGGCGGCGCGCCCAGTGGCCCGCGTAGTCCACGCCGATGCGCGGGCGCTTCACGATCCGCACGGGTTCCTCGGTTGCGGGGCGGACGATGAACAAATCGTCGCTCACGAGGTCGTGCCCGTGGAGCCGGCGGTCGATCCCCATCGCCTTGCACAGCAGCGCCGGTCCCTGCGTGCGGCCCTCGATGTTCTTCACCGGCTCCACGGCGCGCAGCAGCACCGCGGAGGCGTGCCCCTCCTCTTCCGTCACCACGTTCATGCACCAGTGCATGCCGTAGATGAGATAGACGTACGCGTGACCCGGAGGCCCGAACATGACCCGGGTGCGGTTGGTGAGGCCGCGCGCGGAATGGGCGGCCAGGTCGTGCGGTCCGAGGTAGGCCTCGGTCTCGACGATGCGCCCGACGCGCTCGGCGCCGTCAACCACGTGCACGAGATGCTTGCCGAGGAGCTCCTGCGCCACGAGCATGGTGTCGCGGTCGTAGAAGGATCGCGGCAGCCTGCGCGCCGCGCTCACCGCTTCACGCTATGCGACAGAGTGCGACTCCAGCAACGGCGGCAGGGGACAGTCGATGGCCATGCCGATGGTACGCAACAGCTCGACCTCGGCCACCTTGAGCTTGTCGTCGGCGAGGGCCGTATCGACGCACGCCATGACGAGGTCGGATTTCCTGAGCGGCGCCAATTGGCGCAAACGATCGAGGGCCGCGCTTATCGCGTCGGCCGCAAGCGCCCCGCCCGCGGGGATCTCGTCGGCGAGACCGACTCGCGCCGCGCCGCGCGCGAAGGCGAGCTTCTGCGCGACCGGCTCGAAGCTGCCGGCGCGGGCGAGCGTGGCGAGCAGCAACACTACATCGGCCTTGACCGATTCGATGCCGCGATAGCGCACTCGCTCGGCGCGCGACCCCGTGGCGGACAGCTGCTTGCGAAGGATGGTGCGAATCACGAACTCGTCGAGCGTCACCTCGTTGTCGGCCTCCACCAGGCGGTCCACGGCGCCGAGAAAGCCGTCGCGCGCCGGCTGATCCATCTGCTTCAACGCGGGCAGCGCCAGTGCCAGCACCGGCAGCCGCGCCGCCGGGCCCAGCCCGCGAACGACCTTCGCCAGCTCATCGAGGCTCGCCGCCATCGCGCCATCGCCGGCATCGACCAGGGCGCGGACCTGGATACTCCGGACCTTCGCGTCGCTCGAGATGAGGTACGCATAGACCGCGCAGCGCGACCCCTCGGGAGAACCGAGCGATTGCCGCAACGCGGCCGGCATCGCGGCCAATTGCCGCGCCGCCTGCTCGACATGCTCCGGGCTGGTGTTGCCCACCTGCGCGGCCATCGACTGCACCGCGTCCGCTTCGCGTTTCCCCCGCGGCGGGGGCTCGGGCTTGCGCCCGGTAATGCTCGCGAGGCGTTCGTCGATCGAGGGATGGGTCGCGAACCACTGCTGGAAAATCTGCGGGCTGATCGCCTGGCTGAAGAACATGTGGCTCATCTCGCCGGCATACGCGTTGCCGAGCAGGGTGCCCTCGTGGCGGATCTTCTCCAGCGCCCTCACCAATCCATCGGGATTGCGGGTGAACTGCACCGAAGACGCATCGGCGAGGAACTCGCGCTGGCGCGACACTGCGGATTTGATCATGCGCCCGAAGAACACTCCGATGTATCCGACGCCCGCGAGGATCGCGCCCCAGAGGATGAAGGGAATCGCTCCGGTATCGCCCGCTTCGGCGCCGAGGCGAATCACCACCAGCCCCGCCTCGCCCACCACCACGATGCCGGCGAGGATGCCGATCAGCCTCACGTTCAGCCGCATGTCGCCGTTGAGGATGTGGCTGAACTCATGGCCGATCACGCCCTGCAGCTCCTCGCGGTTCAGCTTGGTGAGCGTTCCGTGGGTGACGACGATGACCGCCTGGTTGGGCGAGTAGCCGGCGGCGAACGCATTGATGCTCTCCTCCTTGTCCATCACCCAGACCGAGGGCACGGCCACGCCCGCGGCGAGCG
>JBGOST010000024.1:0-10964 GCA_041476125.1 Usitatibacter sp.
AATGGTCCGTGGTCGCGAATGGCCCGCAATTGCCGGTGTACGTTCATCTGCGCTACATCTGCGTTCATCTGCGTTTTCAACGCTTTTTGATCGCGAGTATCGTCAGTGCCGGGATTTCGATACCAGGCGTATAGCGTCGAGGGAAAGCTCCACAAGGGCGTGCTGGAGGCCGACAGCGCGCGCCAGGCGCGCGCGAACCTGCGTGACCAGGGGCTTACCCCTTATCGCGTCGAGGTCATCGCCGCCAACGATCCCGCCGCGGGCGCGCGCTTCCGGCGCGTCGCGCTCTCGACGACCGAAGTTACGCATCTCACCCGCGGCCTCGCATCCCTTCTCGAAGCCGGGCTCACCGTCGAGCAGGCGTTCAACGCGCTCATCGAGCAGGCCGAGAACGAGCGCTCGCGACAGGTGCTCGCCGCGCTGCGCGGCGAGGTGATCGCCGGCAATACGGTGGCCAAGGCGCTCGCGTCGTTTCCCGACGTCTTTTCCGAGCTCTACCGCACGCTCGTCGCCGCGGGGGAAGCCTCGGGGCAGCTGCCGCGCGTGCTCGCCAAGCTCTCCGATTACCTCGAGGACCGGCAGGCGCTGCGCGCCAAGCTCTCGCTGGCGCTCCTCTATCCGTCGATCGTCATGGGCGTGGCGCTCGTCGTGGTGGCCACGCTCCTCGTCTATGTGTTGCCGCAGGTCGTGCAGGTCTTCCAGCACGCGCACCAGCAACTCCCGATCCTCACGCGCGCGCTGATCGCCCTCTCGGCGTTCCTGCAGGTCACGTGGGGCGCGTGGATCGCGCTCATCGTCGTGGCGGCGGTCGCATTGCGCCTCGCCTTGAGGCGCGCCGCGACGCGCTCGGCGATCCACCATTTCCTGTGGCGCGCGCCGCTCATCGGGCGCGTGCTGCGCCACGTCGACGCCGCGCGGCTCGCCGCCACGCTCTCGATCCTCGTGGGAAGCCGCGTGCCGATCCTGCAGGCGCTCGAAGCCGGAACCGGCGTGATGACGCTGGTGCCGATGCGCGAAGCGCTCACCAGCGCGGCGCGCGGAGTGCGCGAAGGCATGTCGCTCGCGCGCGCTCTCGCGGCCACCAAGGCCTTTCCGCCCGTGATGGTCCACCTCATCTCCAGCGGCGAGACGAGCGGGCGGCTCGACGAGGCGCTCGAGCGCGCGGCCCGCCAGCAGCAGGGCGACATCGCCATCCGGCTCGCGGCCTTCACCGCGCTCTTCGAGCCGGCGATGATCCTCTTCATGGGCGCGGTGGTGCTCGCGATCGTCCTTGCGATCCTGCTGCCCATCTTCCAGCTGAACCAGCTGGTGGGGCGATGAACGTGAATATGAGGGTCAGACTCCAATATTCGAAGCGTGTCGCTAGCCCCTCATCTCGAATATTGGAGTCTGACCCTCATATTCACGGATTCACCCTCATCGAGCTGCTGGTGGTCGTGGCGATCCTCGGGATTCTCGCGGCGATCGTGGTGCCGCGGATCATGGACCGGCCCGACGAGGCGCGGCGCGTGGCGGCGAAGGCCGACATCGCGGCGATCACGCAGGCGCTCAAGCTCTATCGCCTCGACAACGGCGGATACCCGACCACGGACCAGGGGCTGGGCGCGCTGGTGCTGAAGCCCACCACCAATCCGGTGCCCAACAACTGGAAACAGGGCGGCTACCTCGAGAGGCTGCCGAAGGATCCGTGGGGCAGCGATTACCAGTACCTGAGCCCGGGGGTCCGCGGCGAGATCGACATCTTCAGCCTCGGGGCCGACCGTGCGCGCGGAGGCGAAGGCAGTGCGGCGGACATCGGGAACTGGGATTAGGGGATTTACCCTGATCGAAGTCCTCGTGGTCGTCGCGATCACGGGGATCGTGCTCGCGCTCGCGGCGGTGAATTTTTATCCCGGCGACGCGCAGGTCGCGCGGCGCGAATCCGGCACGGTGGCCCTCGCGATCGAGCGCGCACGCGACGCGGCGTGGTTCGGCGGCCGCCCCATGTCCATCACCTTCGACGAAGGGCGGCTGCGCGCCTGGCGGCTCGCCGGCGATGCGTGGCGCCCCGACCCCGCGGGCGATCGCGCCCTCGAGGGCAGCGTGCGCGTCGTGGGGCTCTATGTCGATGGTGAATCGCTCAAGGCCAACGAGCGCCTCGTCTTCCTTCCCGATGGGCTCGGGGTCCCGTTTCGCGTCGCACTCGAGATTCGCGGGTTGCCGTGGGCGGTCGAAGGCGATGCCGCCGGGTCGGTGCGGCTGGTCGGGCAATGAAAGGCTTTACGCTCATCGAGGTCCTGGTGGCCATCGCGATCCTCGCGGTCGCGCTGGCCGCGACCACGCGCGCGGCAAGTGTTGCCACCGATGGGGCGCTCGAGACGCGCCAGCGCCTGCTGGCGACCTGGGCCGCCGAGAATCGCGTCGCCGAGATCCGCGCGCGCCGTATCTTCCCGGTCGTCGCCGCGACGCGCTACGCGGTCACGCAGGGAAGACTCGATCTCGTGGTCGACGAGGTGGTGAGCCAGACGCCCAATCCCGCGATTCGCCGCGTCGACCTCGCCGTGGCCGATGCGCGCGATTCGGGGCGCATCCTGAGCCGCCTGACTGCGTATGCGTCGCCTTAGGGGATTTACATTGGTCGAGCTGCTGGTCGCGCTCGCGATCTTCGCGATCATGACCGGGTTCGCCTATCGCGGCCTCACGGCGATGCTCGACAGCCGCGAGGCGCTGCAGCGCGAATCGCGCAAATGGCGCGACGTGGCGCTCTTCGTGAGCCGCATCGAGCGCGACCTGGGCGCGGTGCTCGCCCGCCGCGCGATCGGCGCGTCGGGCACGCCGCTGGCACCCGTCTCCTCGGTGATCGAATCGTCCGCATCCCCGGAAGGGCTGGCTCTCACGCGCTCGGGAAGCCCGATCCACGAGAACGCGCTGGCCGCGCCCCAGCGCGTGGGCTACCGGCTGCGCGACGGTTCCGTGGAGCGCCTCTCGTGGGCGGGGGTGGACGCCGCGCCGCGCGAGGAGCCCGGGGCCCTCGCCGTCCTCGCGGACGTGGGCGCGCTCGGCTTTCGCTTCCTCGATGCGCGCGGCGAATGGCGCTCGACGTGGGGCCTGCCGGGAAGCGCGGAAACCGCGCCGCCCGCCGCCGTCGAGGTCACCCTGCAGCTCGCGAGCGGGGAGAAGATCGTGCGGCTGGTCGACCTGGTGAGGGCGCAATGAAGACACAGCGCGGAGTTGCCGCGATCACCGCGATCCTCATCGTCGCGGTCGCCGCCTCGGCCGCGACCCTCATGCTCGCGCAGCAGTCCGCGATGCTCGACCAGACGATGCTCGTCGCCACGCGCGCGCAAGCCGACCTCTACGCGCGCGCGGGCCTCGATTGGGCGCGCGGCATCCTCATCGAGGACGCCCGCACCCCCGGGGCCATCGATACGCTCGAGGAAGGGTGGGCGAAGCCGCTCGCGGGCCTTCCCGTCGAGCGCGCCATCGTCGCGGGCGCGATCGCCGACGAGCAGGCGAAGTTCAACCTGAACAACCTGCTGAATGGCACGAAGAAGAGCTCCGGGGACATGGAGATTTTCAAGCGGCTGCTCGAGGGCCTCGCGCTCGACCCGAACCTTCGCGACGCCGTCCTCGACTGGATCGATCCCGACAGCGACCTGGCGAGCACCGCGGGCGCCGAGGACCCGTACTACCTCGCGCTTCGCCGCCCCTACCGCGCGGCCAATCAACCGATGATCCAGATCGAGGAGCTGTACCGCGTGCGCGGATTCGACGCCGCGACGGTGGCGAAGCTGCGGCCCTATGTCACCGCCCTGCCGGAGCGCACGCCCGTCAACGTGAACACCGCGGGCGCCTCGGTCCTGGCGGCGCTTCTTCCGGAGGTCCCGAAGGCCAAGATCGCGAAGTTCATCGTCGATCGGCGCATGAAGCCGCTCGCGACCAGGCAGGAAATCATCCAATGGGCGAAAGAGGCGCCGGCGAGCGCGGCAAGCGACGGGCTCGACGTGAAGAGCGCCTTCTTCTCGGTGCGCATCCAGGTCGCGCAGGACGAGGTGGAGCTCGCGACCGACGCGCTGGTGCGGCGAATGCAGAACGGGGCGGCCAACGTCGTCTGGTCGCGCCCGCGGTACTAGGATGAAGCTGCGCATCTTCCTTCCCCCCATCGAGCGGCCCGAGGCCGGGACGCGCTTCGCATGGATGCTCTTCGACGCGCGCCGCAACCTCCTGCGCGACGGGGCCACGCCGCTTGCGGATGTTCCCCGCGCCGAGGAGACCGAGGCGGTGCTTCCCTGCTCGCGCGTGCTCTTCGCGCGGCTGAAGCTGCCCAAGCTCAACGCCGCGACGATCCGCGAGCTGCTTCCCTACGCCGTCGAGGATCGGCTGCTCGCCGATCCCTCGCACATCCACGCCGTCGCTGGAACGACGCACACCAAGGGCGAGACCGTCGTCGCCGTGATCGACCGCGACTGGCTGCACGCGATGCTCGACGCCCTGGCTCGCGCGGGAATCCGGCCGCAGAAAGCATGGAGCGAGAGCTCGCTCCTCGCCGGGGGCAGCGGCGACTGGAACGTCGTCCTGTGGCCCAAGGGCGGCATGCTGGTCGATGACGACGGTGTCAGCGCGACGTTCGACGAAGACGCCTCGCGCGGCCTGCCGCTCGCGTTGCGCGTGGCGCTCGACGAAGCGTCGTCGCGGGGCGATCGTCCCACTTCCATCCGCGTGCATCGCGAAGGCGAGGTGGCGCTTCCCGAGCTCGCGCGCTGGAGCGCGGAGGGGGGCGTGCCGTTTACGCCGGGAACACAATGGGAAATACTGGCGCGCGACGAGCCCGCCAGCAATGCGATCAACCTGCTCGAGGGAGAATTCGCGCGCGGTGCGCGCCGTGCAGCGCGATTGCCGCGCGCCGCGCTCATCCTGGCCGCGACGATCGCGGCCCTGCAGCTCGGCTTCGTCGCCCTCGACGCCTGGCGCCTGCAGCACGAGCGCTCGACGATCGAGGCACGCCGCGAGGCGATCTTCCGCGCCGCGTTCCCCGAGGCGAAAGTCGTCGTCGATCCGGAGCTGCAGATGAAGCGCAACCTCACGGAGCTCAAGCGCACGCGCGGAATGGCCGCCGAGGACGATTTCCTCGCGAGCCTGTCGCGCGCCGCGCGGGAGTCGCAGGCGCCCGCGCGCTCCATCGAGTATTCGAACGGCAAGCTCGTCGTGCGCAGAGGCGACGGGGGTCCCCAACTTGTTGGGGCAGACAGGAAAATGACTCCAGTCGCGGAGGCGGCGAAATGAGCGTGGCAAGCCTCTGGCATTCGCGCTCGCCGCGCGAACGCAGCCTCGTCGCCGCGGGCCTCGCGGTGCTGGGCATCATGCTCATCTTCGCCCTCGTGTGGCTGCCGCTGGAGCGCGCGCGTCTGCGCCTCGCCGCCGAGCTTCCCGAGCTGCGCGCCTCGCTTGCCGCGCTGGAGCGCAACGGCGACGAAGTGAAGCGCTTGCGCGCGCTCCCCGCGACCATTCCCGCGAATCCCGCGCCGCTCGCTCCGCTCATCGCGGCGAACGCGTGGGCGCGCGAGCTGCCCGGCGTGCAGCTCACGGTGCCCGACGAGAAGCACGTGCGGCTCACGGGCGAGGACATCGGCTTCGGCGCCCTCCTCGACTGGCTCGCCACCGCGCAGGCCGCCCACGGGCTGCGAGTCGAATCGGCGCGCATCGAGGCGCTGCGCGCGCCGGGCCGCGTTCGCGCCGAGCTCACGCTCGCGAGATCCTGAACGGTGCGAGCCCGGGCCATCGCCGTCCTCGGGGTCGCTTCCTATGCGGTGTTCCTCCTCGCGACCACGCCGGCGAGCGTGGTGGCCCGGCGCGTGAGCGCCGCCGCGGAGGGCCGCGTGCAGTTCACGCAGGTCTCCGGCACGCTCTGGAACGGCAGCGCGCACGCTCGCATGGTGGCGCCGGGCGGACCGGTATTCCTCGATCGCCTCGACTGGCGGCTCCTTCCCGCGAGGCTGGCCGCCGGCCGCCTCGCCTTCGACGTTTCGGCCGCCGCGCGGGGGCTCGAGGCGCGATTCAAGGCGAGCCGCGGATTTTCGGATTGGGAATTCCGGGACGTCGCGGCGAGCGCCGATGCGGCTTTCCTGGGCGCATTCGTTCCCTGGATCTCCCGCTGGCGGCCGGAGGGAACGCTCGCCATCACGGCGGCGGCGCTGACGTGGGATGAAAGCGAAGCCCGGGGGGCGGCGCGCATCGAGTGGCGCAACGCCGCGCTCGCACTCTCCGAGGCCCGCCCGCTGGGTTCCTATCGCATCGCGGTGCGCGCGGAGGGCGGGCCCGCCAAGCTCGAGGTCACCACACTCGAGGGCGCCCTCAAGGTCACGGCCCAGGGCAGCTACGCGCCGCCCACGCGCCTCTCGTTGTCGGGAGAAGCGCGCAGCGCAGGCGAGAACGCGAAGGCGCTCGAGCCGCTCCTTGATTTGATCGGACCGCGTCGGCCGGACGGAGCGCGTACGCTCGAGTTGCGGCTCAATTGAGCCCGCCTCGCTTCGTCCCGGCGTGGTGGCTGCCCGGGGCTCACCTGCAAACGGTCTACGGTGCCGTGCTCGCGCGCGCCCCGCGCATCGCGATGCGCCGTGAACGCTGGGACACGCCCGACGGAGACTTCGTCGACATCGATTTCGTCGACGGGCCCGAGGGCGCTCCGTGGGTGCACCTCTTCCATGGCCTCGAGGGGTCGTCGGACTCCCCCTATGCGCGCTTGCTCATGCACCACGTGCGGCGCCGCGGCTGGCGCGGGAGCATCCTGAATTTCCGCGGCCGCAGCGGCGAATCCAACCGGCTGCCGCGCGCCTACCACTCGGGCGACTCCGACGAGATCGACTGGGTGTTGCGCCGCTTCCGCCAGCGCCTGCCGCAGGCGCCCGTCTTCGTCGTGGGCGTCTCGCTGGGCGGCAACGCGCTCGCGAAATGGCTGGGCGAGAACGGCGAGGCGGCGCGCGACATCGTCGATCGCGTGGCGGTGGTATCCGCTCCGGTGGACCTGATGGCCGCGGGAGACGCGCTCGAGAAGGGCTTCGCGCTGCTCTACGCGCGCCACTTCCTCGCCACGCTCAAGGTGAACTCGCTGGCGAAGCTCGAGCGCTTTCCCGGGCTCTTCGATGCCGACGCCGTCAAGCGCGCGGCGACGCTGCGGCAGTTCGACAACGCCTTCACCGCGCCGGTGCACGGCTTCCGCGATTGCGACGACTACTACATCCGCTCGAGCGCGAAGCCCTTCCTGGCGCACATTCGCGTTCCCACGCTGCTCATCAACGCCCGCGACGATCCCTTCCTTCCCGAGGCGGCGCTGCCGGCGCAACCCGAGGTGTCCGCCTCGGTCAAGCTAGAATTCCCGGTACGAGGCGGCCACGTCGGTTTCGTGAGCGGGCCCTTCCCCGGCAACATCGAGTGGCTTCCCACGCGCGTCCTGCACTTCTTCGAGCACCACGAATGACCGCCATCGCACCCGAGATCTTCAAGGCCTACGACATCCGCGGCGTCGTCGGCAAGACGCTCACCGAGGAAGCCGCCGAGGCGATCGGGCGCGGGTTGGGCACGCTGGGCCGGCGCAAGGGCGTGAAGCGCTTCGTCGTCGGGCGCGACGGGCGGTTGTCGGGGCCGGCGCTTTCGCGCGCGTTGTCGCGCGGCCTGAACGCCGCCGGCGTCGACGTGATCGATATCGGCGTGGTCGCGACTCCGATGGTCTACTTCGCCACGCACCACTTCGCCACCGGCAGCGGCGGGATGGTGACCGGGAGCCACAACCCGCCCGATTACAACGGCCTGAAGATGATGGTCGCGGGCGAGACCCTCGCCGCCGAGGCGATCCAGGACCTGCGGCGACTCATCGAAAGCGGCGAATTCGGGGTCCCCGCGAAGATCGGGACCCGGTCCGATGCCGACATCTCGAAGGAATACATCGAGCGCATCGCCTCCGACGTGAAGCTCGCGCGCCCGATGACGATCGCCATGGACTGCGGCAACGGCTCGCCGGGCGCCTACGCGCCGGAGCTTTTCAGGAGGCTCGGCTGCACGGTGATCGAGCTCTTCTGCGAAGTCGACGGCACCTTCCCGAACCACCATCCCGATCCGTCGAAACCCGAGAACCTGCGCGACCTCATCGCGAAGCTGAAGGACAGCGACGCGGAGCTCGGGCTCGCCTTCGACGGCGACGGCGACCGCCTGGGTGTCGTGACCAAGTCGGGAAAGATCATCTTTCCCGACCGCCAGCTCATGCTCTTCGCCGCCGACGTGCTCTCGCGCAATCCCGGCGCGGAAGTGATCTTCGACGTGAAATGCACGCGCAACCTCTTTCCCTGGATCCGCAAGCACGGCGGCAAGCCGGTGCTGTGGAAGACCGGGCACTCGCTCATCAAGGCGAAGCTGAAGGAAAGCGGCGCCCCTCTCGCCGGCGAGATGAGCGGCCACATGTTCTTCAAGGACCGGTGGTACGGATTCGACGACGGGATGTATGCCGGGGCGCGCATGCTCGAGCTGCTGTCTCGCGTCGCCAATCCGTCGGCGACCCTCGAGGCGCTGCCGGATTCGATCTCCACGCCGGAGCTCAACGTGGCCCTCGAGCGCGAGGGCGAGAACCACCGCCTCATCGCCGAGCTGCAGAAGAGCGCGAAGTTCGAGGGCGCCAGCGAGATCCTCACCATCGACGGGTTGCGCGTGGAATACCCCGATGGGTTCGGCCTCATGCGCGCGTCGAACACGACCCCGGTGATCGTGCTGCGCTTCGAGGCGGATTCGGATGCCGCCCTCGCGCGCATCCGCGAGGATTTCCGCCGCGTTCTCCAGGCGGCGCGTCCCGGCCTGCCGATGCCGAAGTGAGCCTCGCCCCGGCCGCGTCGAAACGCGAGGCGATCGGCGAGCAGCTGGCCGACCACCATCCTGGCGAGAGTGTCCGCGCCGAGGTCGGGAAGATCGCCGAGCTCGAAGGCCTGCGCGGCGTGGCGGTGCTGTGGGTGCTGGTCTTCCACTACTTCGTCGCGGGAAGCGAGCTCTTCGAGGACCCCTTCAATGCCGCGATCGCGGCCTCGCCGGCGCTCGCCACGATCGTGCGCCACGGCTACTACGCGCTCGATCTCTTCTTCCTGATCAGCGGCTTCCTCCTCACGCTGCCCTGGTTCCGGCACGCCGCGGAAGGCCGGCCCGCGCCTTCCGCGCGCGACTTCTACATCCGGCGCATCCGCCGCATCGTGCCCGCCTACTACGTGCAGCTGGCGCTCCTCTTCTTCGTGGCCGTGCCCCTGCTGCACGGGCTGAAGATCTGGTGGCTCGACCCGATGAAGATGCTAGCCAACCTGTACGCGCACCTCTTCTTCGTGCACTACACGACGCCCCTCACGAGCTCCTCGTTCTCGATCAACGGCGTGCTGTGGAGCCTCACCCTCGAAGCCCAGTACTACCTCCTGCTGCCGCTGCTCGCGCCCTTCTTCGTGCGCTTCCCATGGCGAAGCGCTTGCGTCCTCGTCGCCGTCGCGATCGCGTGGCGCTGGCTTGCCGCCAACGACATGGACGCGCTGGTGCGCTATCTCGCCTCGATCGACGCGCGCCCGGCCGCGCCGGAATCCCGGGTGCGGATCCTGGTGATGACGCAGCTTCCCGGCTACCTCGGGCATTTCGCGGTCGGCATCCTCGCGGGTCGGGAGTGGCTGCGCGTGCGCGACCGGGTCGTTGCACCGCGCGTCGCACTCGCGCGATTCGCCGTGGCGGTCGCCGCGCTCGCGCTCGCCTACGGGGTCCACGCCGGCGACGGCGTGGGACCGGCATGGATCCGGTGGCTCGCGACCCTTGCCGCCTTCGCCGTGGCGATGGTGGCGCTCATCTCCCACGAGAACCGATTCGCGCGGATGCTCTTCGCCAACCCCCCCATCGCCTTCGCGGGAAGGATCAGCTACTCGATCTTCCTCTACCACCTTCCGCTGCTCTTCCTCTGGGTTCGATTCGTCGGCCCGAAGAACAGCTGGCTCTCGTTCCCGGCCTATTTCGCGCTGGTGATCGCCGTTTCCTGGCTGTCCTACCGCTACGTGGAAACGCCCTTCCTGAAAAGCAAGCGCTGAATCCACCCGGGAAGCATCGAGGCGAGCACGCCGTCCTTGAGGAAGAAGTGGTGGTACAGCGCGGAGAGCGCGTGGAACCCGGCGAGCCAGAGGATCGCATCGCCGAGCCACGTGTGGATGCTCGCGATCGTCGCACCCGTATCGTGCGAAAGCGCGAGGGGGGAGGCGACCTTTATGCCCGCAAGCAGCGTGAGCGGATGGCCCTCGAGCCACGCGCCGATGATGGCGGTAAGCGGAATCGCGAAGAGCAGGACGTAGAGCGACGCCTGCACGGCCTTCCCCGCGATCCCCATCCACCGCGGAACCTGCGGCCGATCCGGCGCCTTGTCGAGCGCGCGCCACAACACGCGCATCAACACGAGCGCGAACACGCACAGTCCGAGCGTCTCGTGGAGCTGCCGCTTGAAATCGCGGGCCGGCGAGTACACGCGCTCCTCCGATCCTCCCGGGCCGTAGAGGTACGCGACGAGGACGAGGATCGCCGTGATCCAGTGGAAGGCCTGGGCGACGGCCCCGTAGCGCTCGGTGGAGTTGTTCTGCATCAGGTTCGCGGTTGCAGCTGCCGCGGATCGTAGAAGAACTTCTCCTCGGCGAGGATTTCGCGCGGCTTTGCGTTCGCAGTCAATCGGGGAGGGATGGGCCGGTGGCCGGGCGTCGCCCGGGCTGGAATGTTGATTCGCGTCAATTTTCGGCCTACGTTGACGGGTAGGTTGCTCGATACCACGGTCCGTGGCGCGGGATTGCCCGTCGTCCTCGCGGCCGATTGGGCATTTCCCTTGAGGAGAATTCCATGAAAACCCGTTTCGCACTTGCGATCGCCGCCTGCACGATGTTGGCCGCCGCCGGCCTGGTATCGGCGCAGCAGCCGATCGTCATCAAGTTCAGCCACGTGGTGGC
>JBGOST010000025.1:0-10835 GCA_041476125.1 Usitatibacter sp.
CGTGTCGAGCGAATGCGCACGCGCCGCTCCTCGCCCGAGACGATGATCACCTCCTCGCGCACCTCGAAGCGCGCTTTGCCTTTCGGAGTGAGGTAGCTCTGCGGATCGTCCGGGGCGACGCGCTCGACGAAGAGATCCTGCGTGTCGCTGCTGGTGGTGGTCATCGACCATGCGATGTTGTCGTTGTGCCCCAGCACGACGGTCGGTACTCCGGGAAGCGTACCGCCGACGACGTTGCCCTCGGGCGTGGATACGTGCGCGAGATACCAGAGCGCGGGCGCCTGCAGGCCCAGGTGCGGGTCGTTGGCGAGCAGCGGCTTGCCGCTTTCGCTGCGCGATCCCGCGACGACCCAGTTGTTGGAGCCTATCGCTTCCTCGATGGGCGGATAGGCCGCGAGCAACGCGCCCGCCGTGGGCGCGACCTCGGCATAGAGGGCCTTGAAATCCGGCACGGCCCACGGCGCATCGCCCGGATACGGCGGGATGATCTCGCCCGCGCGCTCGCGGCCCAGCTTGGCCGCGAAGCGCAATCGCGACAGCTCGGTGCGCCAGTTGCCCGAAAGGTCCCACGCCATCACCAGCAGCCACCCCATGGTGTCGGCCGGCTTCCAGCGATCGAACTTCACGCGCATCACCTGGAACTCGATAGGCAGCACCGGATCGGTATCGAGGAACGCGTTCACTCCCGCGGCGTACGCCTCGGCATTCGCGCGAGTGTCGGCGTCGAGCTTCGCCACGAGGCGATCCGACCAGCGCGCGATGCCGAGCGTGCGCATGAGGCGGTCGAAATCGTAGGCGCGCTCGCCGAGGATCTCGGAGAGCCGGCCCTGCGCCACGCGCCGCTGGAATTCCATCTGCCAGAGGCGGTCCTGCGCGTGCACGTAGCCCATCGCGAACCAGCCGTCGCGCTCGCTCTTGGCGAAGATGTGCGGCACGCCCTCGGCATCGCGCACGATCTCGACCGCGGCGAGCAGTCCCTTCGCGCTCGCCTCGCCGTCGAGCTTCGGCAGCGAATCATGCAGATAGGTCCACGCCAGCGCCGCCACGAGCAGCGCGACGAGGACGATGGAGGCCAGGACCTTTGCGGCGAGCTTCACCCTTTTCTCTTGGCCTTCACGGTCTTCTTCGCCTTCACGCTTTTTCTCGCCTTCGGGCCCACGGGCTTCGGCAGGGGCCGGCTCGGATCGCCCCCGAGCTCGGCAAGGACGAACGGGCCGCCCTGGTAGCGCTCGACGAGCGGGTCTCCCGGCTTGTCGTTGCGCAGCAGCTGCTCCGCCCAGGCTTCGCTGTCGTCGCGCGGCCGGTAGCCCAGGCGCTGCGCGTTGGAGTTGTCGTACCACGCGCGGGTGTTGCCGGAGATGCCGTAGACGATCTCGAAATGGATGTCGGGATGCTCGATGCCGATCGTCACCAGCTGCGCGATGTCGCGCGGCGAGACCCAGATCGAGAGCCGGCGCTTGTCCAGCGGCCGCGGGTTCACGTTGCCGATGCGGATGTTGAAGACCTCCAGGCCGTACTTGTTCGCGTAAAGACTGCCCAGCGCCTCCCCGAAAACCTTCGACACGCCGTAGCGGCTGTCGGGCTTGGGATAGACGCGATGGTCGATGGTCTCGTCGCGGCGGTAGAAGCCCATCGCGTGGTTGCTGGTGGCGAAGAGGATGCGCTTCACGCCGTTGCGGCGCGCGGCTTCGAACACGTTGTAGGTGCCGTCGATGTTGGCGCGCAGGATCGTGTCCCAGTCGGCTTCGACCGAGTAAGCCCCCAGGTGCACGATCGCGTCCACGCCCCTCGTGGCCTTGAGCATGTCCTTCAGGCTCGCGACGTCGCCCTTCATGAACGCCTCGCCCTTCGCGAGCTTCGCGACCGGCCGCAGGTCGGAGAGGCGAAGGTCGTAGCGTCCGGCGAGCTCGCGGCGCAGGTGGCTGCCGACGTCGCCCGCCGCACCGGTGATGAGCACGGTCTTCATGCCAGCGCCTCCAGTCGCGATGCTTTCTCCGCGTTGACCGCGCCCTTGGGCGCGCGTCCCTTGACGATTTCGGCCACCTGCGCGACGGTCTCGAGCGCCTGGTGCTCGATCGCCTGCGGCGTGAGGCCGCCCACGTGCGGCGTGGCGATGACGCGAGGATGGCGCGCCAGCGCCGGCGGGGGCATCTGGTCGGGAGCGCGCCCGACGTCCAGCGCCGCGCCGGCGATGCGCCCCGCGTCGAGAGCGCGCACGAGCGCCCCTTCGTCGACCAGGTTGCCGCGCGAGACGTTGACGAAGAAAGCCCCCGGTTTCATGCGCATGAACGCCACTTCATTCATCAGATTCTCCGTCTCTTGCGTCGCGATCGCGAGGCACACCACGAAATCGGCGTTGGCGAGCAGGTCGCCGAAGCCTACCGGCTCGATTCCCGGTTCGTCGACACGGGCATGCGGGTCGTTCACGAGCACCCGCATGCCGAGGGCCACGCCCGTTGCGGCCACGCGCCGGCCGATGGCGCCGTAGCCGATCACCCCGAGCGTGCTTCCCGCAAGTTGCCGGCCCATCGCGGCCGAGGGCATGCGCCCGGCACGGTAGTCTGCCACCGCGCGCGAGACGCCGCGCGACAGATCCACGAGGAATCCGAAGACGAGCTCGGTCACCGCGGGGACGAAGCCCGCGCTCGCCCGCGTGATAAGCACGCCGTGCTCGCTCGCCGCCGCCACGTCGACGTTGCGGATGTCGACCGCGCAGCGCACGAAGGCCATGAGCCGTGGGCTGCGATCGAAGACCACCCGCGGGCCCGCGGTGCTGCGATCGGCGACGATGATGCGCGCATCCCGCGCGGCCGCGGCCAGCGCATCCCCCGCCAGCGGCTGTTGCCCCTGGTGCAGGATCACCTCTCCCAGCGCCCGCAGGCCCGCCAGGGCGCGCTCGCCATAGTAGTTGCGGCGCATGTCGGGGGTGTGGGTGAGGAAAATGCGGGCCACGGATCAGTTGTCAGACGACATTTGGGGGTGGGTTATTCGGGTGCTGCAATGCGGCAATACTAGATTCTTGCATAGATGTATGATGACGGCGCCAAAAGACCCACTCGGGAGGGAATGCAATGAAACGTCGTGATTTGATCCGCGCGGCGACCGCCGCCGCGCTTGCCGCGGTGACGGGCGCCGGCATGCTGCAAGGCGTGCAGGCGCAGCAAAAGATGGTGTGGAAGGCAAGCGACGTCCACCCGCTGGGCTACCCGACGGTGGAAGCGATCCAGCGCATGGGCAAGAAGCTCGAAGCCGCTACCAGCGGCCGCATCTCGATTCAGATGTATCCCTCCATGCAGCTGGGCGGCGAGAAGGAAATGATCGAGCAGGCGCAGGTCGGCGCCCTGCAGATCGCGCGCATCTCGGTGGGCGCCATGGGCCCGGTGGTCGACGAGCTCAACGTCTTCAACATGCCCTTCATCTTCCGCGACGAGACTCACATGCGCAAGGTGATCGACGGCCCGATCGGCGCCGAGCTCCTCGAGAAGATCAACACCAACCCCAATACGCGCATCATCGCGCTCGGCTGGATGGACGCCGGGACCCGCAACGTGTACTCGAGCAAGCCGGTCACGAAGCCCGCGGACCTGAAGGGCATGAAGGTGCGCATGATGGGCAACCCCATCTTCGTCGAGACCATGAACGCGATGGGCGGCAACGGCGTGGCGATGGGGTTCAACGAGCTGTATTCGGCGATGCAGACCGGGGTCGTCGACGGCGCGGAAAACAACGAGCCCACGGTGCTGGCGCAGAACCACTACCAGGTGGCGAAGGTGTACAGCCTCACCGGGCACCTCATCATCCCCGAGATCTTCGTGTTCTCGAAGCGCACCTGGGACACGCTCTCCAAGGAGGACCAGGCGCTCGTGAAGAAGGTCTCGCGCGAGGCGCAGCTCGAGGAGCGCAAGCTGTGGGACGAGAAGACTTCCAAGGCGACCGACGAGCTCAAGGCCAAGGGCATGCAGTTCGTCACGGCCGACAAGAAGGCGTTCTACACCGCCACCGCCCCGATCCGCGAGAAATACGGCGCGAAATACGCGGTCCTGCTGAAGCGCATCGAAGACACCAGGTAGCGCCATGAAGAGGCGCTACAGGCAGGCGATGGAGTGGCTCTACATCGCCTGCATCGGTGTTGCCGGCGTGGTCATGCTGGTCATGACCATCATCATTCCCTACGGCGTGTTCATGCGCTACGTGGCGAACTCGCCGTCGAGCTGGCCCGAGCCGGCGGGCATCCTGCTGATGGTGGTGTTTTCCTTCATCGGGGGCGCGGCGGCCTATCGCGCGAGAGCGCACATCGCCGTGAGCACGTTCCTCAACATGCTCGGCGACAAGAACCGCGCGCGCACCAAGCTCGTCGCCGAGCTGGGAATGGGGCTGATCGCGATCTTCATGATCAAGTGGGGCGTGCAGCTGGTCCAGGCCACCTGGTACAACACCATCGCCGAGTTTCCGAACCTCTCCGCGGGGGTCACCTACATCCCGATCCCGATCGCGGGCGCGGTGACGCTGCTGTTCGTGATCGAGCGCCTCTGGTGCGGCGATCCGCCGGCCGACTCCTTCACCTTCCGCGACCAGCCGCAAACGGAATAGGAACGCGATGGACGCCGTCATCCTGCTCGTCTCGTTCCTGGTCATCATGTTCCTCGGCATGCCCGTCGCCTATGCGATGGGCCTCGCCACGATCTTCACCGCGCTCTGGATCGACATGCCGCTCGAAGCGATCATGCTCAAGATCTCCGACGGCATGGACGACTTCGCGCTGCTCACCATCCCGTTCTTCGTGCTCGCCGGCGCCATCATGTCCGAAGGGGGTGTCGCGCGGCGGCTGGTGAACCTTGCCAAGGTCTTCGTCGGCTTCATCCGCGGCGGCCTGGCGCTCGTGAACGTGCTCGCCTCCACGCTCTTCGGCTGCCTCTCCGGTTCCTCTGTGGCCGACACGGCCTCGATTGGCTCGGTGATGATCCCCGAGATGGTGAAGAACGGCTATTCGCGGGTCTTCGCCACCAACGTGACGATCTGCGGCTCGGTGCAGGCAATCCTCGTGCCGCCCTCGCACAACTCGATCATCTACTCGATCGCCACTGGCGGGACGGTCTCGATCGCCGCGCTCTTCATGGCGGGCATCTTTCCGGGCCTGCTGTTCGGTGCCTGCCTCGTCGTGCTGGTGCTGATCACGGCGCGCCGGCGCAATTTCCCGGCAAGCGAGAAGGTGCCGCTGCGGGAGGCGCTCAAGATCGCGCTCGACTCGGTGTGGGGCCTGCTCACCATCGTCATCATCCTCGGCGGCATTCTCTCCGGCGCCTTCACCGCGGTCGAATCGGGAGCCGTGGCGTGCGTGTACGCCCTCTTCTGCACGATGGTGATCTACAAGGAATACAAGTGGCGCGACCTCCCGAAGCTCGTGCACCGCGTCACCAAGACCGTGGCCATGGTGATGATGGTGATCGGCTTCGCCGCGGGGTTCGGCTACCTCATGGCGATCATGCAACTGCCGGCGAAGGCGACCGCGTTCTTCCTCTCCTTCACCGACAACAAGTACGTGATGCTGATGCTGGTGAACATCCTGCTGCTCCTGCTGGGCACCTTCATGGACATGGCGCCGATGATCCTCATCTGCACGCCGATCCTGCTGCCGGTGATGAAGGCGATGGGCGTGGACCCGGTGCATTTCGGCATGATCATGCTGCTGAACCTCGGCATCGGGCTCATCACGCCCCCGGTGGGTCCCACGCTCTTCGTCGGCTGCGCCATAGGAAAGGTGACGATGGAGGAGGTATCGCGGGAGCTATGGCCGTTCTATGGCGCGATGTGCATGGCCCTGCTCATCGTGACCTACGTCCCCGCGCTGTCGCTCTGGCTGCCCCGCGCGCTCGGCTACTAAATCGAAATATGAGCTACCGCAAGGACATCGACGGCAAGAAGGTCGACCTCCTCCAGGTCTACTCGGGAAACAATCTCGAAGGCAAGCGCCCGCGCGACGTCGGCAAGGGCGGCGCGCTCTACGCCTCCCGCACCGGCTTCTGTCTCGAGCCTTCGCGCTTTCCCGATTCCCCGAACCAGCCCGGCTTTCCCAGCGCCGTGGTCAATCCCGGCGAGCGGTACAGCGCAAGGACGGTATACCGGTTCTCGGTGCGCAGCTAGCGCAGTCCTCAGAACGGACCGGAGGCGTTGCCCAGGCTGTCCTGTCGCCAGAACTTGCCGTTGCCGATGAAGAGCGCGCCGTTGCGAAAGAGGATCGACCGACCGGTGTCGGTGGGATCCGCATAGGAATAATTCAGCGGAGTGCCCGGAGCGTTCGCCGGCGTATTGGTGATCAGGTTCGGCTTGGTCTGGACCAGCCGCGCGTTCGATGGGTCGGCACCCAACAGCTCGATGCGCATCAATCCGCTCTGCTGGTATGGATAGGAGCTCGACGGGGAATTGTAGATTGGAGTCCCGTCGTACAGCCGGGCGGGAAAGGCGATCGACGTCGACCCGTCCGTGTTGGGCAGGATGCTGAAGGCGTGATGATCGCGCAGCAACGGCGAGTCGCTGCCGCGTTTGCCGTAGACGACGCTCTGGAGCTCGCGCGGTTGGCTGGCGTCGGAGACATCGAAAAGCGTGAGCTTCAAGCCCTGGTACCACGCGAATTGGGCGTCGCCAGTCGTGTCGGCGGGGAGCGCGTCCTTTCCGAAACCGATCAACAACCCGTTGGCCAGCGGATGCAGGTAATCCGAAAAGCCCGGCACCTGCACCGCGCCCGCGATCTTCGGATCCGCGCTGTCGGCGATATCGACGATGTAGAGCGGATCGACCTTCTTGAAGGTCACCGCGTAGAGGCGATCGCCGAGAAAGCGCGTGCTGTAGAGAAGCTCGCTGGGCTTGCCCAGCGTCTGCGGGCGTGTCGCGTTCGGGAGGTAGGAGACGGTCTTTAGCAGGCCCGGCGTGCGCGTCGAAGGCTCGAGAATGGTGAGCCGGTTCTTTTGCGGGCCGCCCCACATGCTCGAGTTGGAGCTCGTGACCGCGCGCAGCCGTCCCTGGTACTCGCTCAGTCGAAACGCCGCCTGCTCGGCGTCGGTGGCGAGGAAGCCCTCGAGCGACCCCGAGCCCACGATCGTCATGGCGGTCGCCCCGAGGCGGATCTGGTGCACGTCCGTGAGCGTGAAGGTCGTCTCGACCGGCAGCATGAGGCCGTTCGCGTTGCGCAGCTGCGAGCGTGCACCGGCGACGTAGAGGTTCTCGGTCGAAGCATAGGCCGCATCCGCCGTCCCCGCGATCGCCATCGTCTGCGCGATGCGCGGTCCTCCCGCAAGGTCGACCGAGGTAACGAGAATCATGTCGGCCATGGGCGGGCGCGATCCCGGCGGCGGCGCGTAGATCTCGCCCACGCCGATCGCCGGGCTACCGCCGCCCCCGTTGATGCGGACTTCGGGCAGCATCGCCGACAATGCGGTGCGCATAAGAAGATCCCGGTTCTCGATCAGGCTCATCGCATCGGTGGACCCGTACCGGAACCCGGCGATGTACGGAACGAAGCGGGAAATGACGTAGAGCCTAGAGCCGACGCGGCGGCTCGACACCAATTGACCGTCGATGTCCGCCCGCCAGCGAGCCACGGGAATGCCGCCGCCCGACGTGTTCATCACCTCGATGCGGGTGGTGCCTCGGGCCCACGACGAGATGCCCCACCACGACGCGCCTCGCGTGCTGGATACGGAGACCAAGGTTTCGCCATCCAGGTAAAGACCGTCATTGCCGAACAGCCCGCTCGCCAGCTGCACGGTGCCTTTCAGCGACAAGGTTGCTCCGTCGTCGCCGACTTCAGCGACGCGGATGGCCGGCAGGCGCGTGCCGAAGGTGTCGGAAGCATACGTATAGACGAATCGGCCGTCGGTCTTGACCAAGTCGGCCTCGTCCACTCCCGATTCCTGCAGGTTGGTCGGAGAATACGGCGCGGCGGACGGTGGCGCCGCCGAGAAATCCGCCCCGGAGCTGAATGGCGGGACGGCCAGCATTCCGGCGTCCAGGTACGCCTTCAGCCTCGCCTCGGTATCGAAGTTCGCGAGCTGGCGATCGGCGGGACGCCACGAGGCGGGCCGCGTCAGCTGGATCGCGCGCGCACCGTCGATGTTGGTGCCGACGGCCATCTCCGCGGGGAAGTTGCTGTGGAAGGTGAGCTCCGCTTCGCCTTGGAAATCGAAACTGAGCTGGCCGACGCCGCGCACGGAGGGAGGCTGGTAGGCGCACACGGGGCATGGACCCCTGTAGGCGAAGAGCTGCACCCTGCCGGGAGTCCGGTCGAAACCCGCGGCCCACGTCGGCGCGCCGGACACGTCGTAGCCATACAGGATGCCGCCCATGACGTTGCCCTGCTCGAGCAACGAGAAGCCCCAGCCGCTATTGGACGGATCGAACCAGAGGCCGCTGTGGTCGACTTCGTTCACGACGCCCGAGACGATGAACGGCTGGATCGACCACGTTCCCTGCGTGGTGCCGATCGTCCACACCAAATCCGCGGCCTCGGGTTGGCGCACGTTCAGGCGCAGCGTGCCGACCTGTGTGGGGTCCGCCTTGTGGCCGTTGGCCCAGCGGTGCTGCAAGAGCGGCCACGTGTCGCCGACGCTCGCGAGGTTGCCCTGCGCGGTGTACCACGTGGGCTGTCCGAAGTTGTCGTAGGTGTACCAGACGACCATTGCCTGGTCGGAGGCGTTGAAGATCTGGAAGCCGTGGCCGGACTTCGTGGGATCCCACCACAAGCCTTGGGCGAACGGCGAGCGGTCCGCCACCGAGGCCGCCTGTGCGGATGTCGCGACGATAAGGACCGCCAGAACGGACAAGATGCGCTTGAGAGTCATGGCATCACCTCCCGTTCTTCAAGCCTACTCCTAGGGGCGGCATACCGCGGGCAGGTACTTGGGCGGAATGTCTTCGCTTCCGCATCGCCACCTGATGCGCTTATTCTCGTCCAGCGACGGCACGTATAGCAACGACTTGCCGTCCAACTGGGGAATCGCCACGGTCAGCGTCACGACGCCGGACTTCGGGTTCACGGAGACCAGCTTCACGGCGGGCGACGTGGCGGCAAATCCGGTTTCGGCGAGGCTCGCGGGAATCGCCTTCTTCTCGTCGTAGTAGGCGCCGACCATGTCCGCGGCTTGGCGTCCGACGGCGACAGCGCCCGCCATGTTTGCGCGGATGGTGTAGTCCTGATAGGCGGGAATTGCGACCGCCGCGAGGATGCCGATGATCGCGACCACCATCAGCCCGCCGGCGCCGCCGCCCATCCCGACGCGGGGGACGAAGATGGCGAGCATCCAAGCGAGCGGATTGCGGGAGGGCACGCCGGCATCGCCGCTCACCAGGCGCGCCGCCCGCTTCACCAGCCACGGATAGTCGGCGATGAGCTCGTGGAACGACATCCAGAACCCGCCCGTCTCCCGCGTTTGCTCGAGATAGGCCGGCACATCCAGCGCCTGCCAGCGCTTTTCGCCCGCCGCGAGCGCCACCAGCCCGCGGATGGCGGACTCGGGCTCGTCGCAGCAAGCGCGCCCGAACGCGTCGCAAGTGTATTCGCGCGCTCGCGAGTAGCCCGCGCCCAGCAGCGGCAGGATGCTCGCCGGCCAGATGAACGGGTGCCACAGCAAATGCTTGCGGCGGATGTGCCCCAGCTCATGGCCGATGTAGAAGTTGAGCGCCGCCGGCCTTTGCGCCATCGCGTCGACGATGTTGGAATAGAGCACGAGGAAATTGCGGCCGAGGAACCGGGTGGCGAAGGCGTTGAGGATGCCGCCGCCATTGATGAGGTAGGCGTCCGGGAGGGGAGCGACGCCGAGAGTGCCGCAGCACTGGAGGTAGCGCGCGTGCAGGTCGGGAAACTGCTCCGGCGTGATCCTGACGCCGTTGCCCCTGAGCCAGGCGATCAGCCCGGACTGCACGAACAGATAGACGATGAAAAAGAAGAGGATCCAGATCAGCGCGACACCGAAGGTCCCCAACACGATCGCCAGCCAGAAGATCGTCGCGATGACGACATGGAGAACGAACAACGTCCCCTCATGCTTGTAGATGAGAGGCTTCAAATCCACCGCCGTGTTGCCTGTGCGTTCCATCGCGATCGACATTGCTGCTCTCCCGTTTCGTTTTTCTTCAGGACTTCTCGGAGGGGTCGAAGTCGAGCTCGACCTTCGCCCCCATCGGGTCGTGGCAGAAAACCTGCCAGTAACCCGTCCCCACCTGTTGCTGCAGCGTGTATTTGATGTCGCTCTGCTCGAGCCGCGCCACCGTCGCCTTCAAGTCCGTGCTGGTGAATGCGATGTGGTCGATCACGCCCGCGCGCCCCGCCGGCAGCTTGGCCGCGGAGACGTGCAGGATCGGCCGTCCGCCGGCGTAGAGCCAGAGCCCGTCGAAGTTGAACGGCGGGCGCTTGCCCTCGGTCAGGCCGAGGATGCCGACATAGAAGCGCCGCGTCGCATCGACGTCGTCGGTGAGGACGTTGAAGTGATTCATGCCTTCTATTGCCACGGTCGCCTCCTTAAGCCTTTTCCTTGATGGTAATGCGCCACAGCGTGCGCGGGTCGTTCGGGTCGGTGAGCGGCGCCTTGTGCAGCAACTGCGCATTGTCCCAGACGATGACGTCGCCGACCTGGTAGTCGTGCGTGTGCTGGTACTTGGGCTGTGTTGCGTGCACCTTGAGCTCATCGAGGAGGCGAAGCGCCTTCTCGTCTTCCATGCCCTCGATCGCGAACGAGCTTCCCGACACCGCGTACAGGGCCTTGCGCCCGGTGTGCGGATGCGGCCGGGCCAGCTTGTGGCGAACCCATGTGACCTTCTTTCGCTGCTCCTCGTTCAGGTACGAG
>JBGOST010000026.1:0-10738 GCA_041476125.1 Usitatibacter sp.
CATCTCCTCGATGAAATCGTAGGCGTAAGCGAAGGCCGCGGGACGCATCCTCGCGACCGCCATGCCGATGGGCGCGTCGACGAAGCTCGTCGGCAGGACTCGCGATCCCGGGACCTGCTTCGCTCCCTCGGCGAGCAGCGAGGCCACGCTCGAAACCGCGTCGACCTTGCCTTCCTTGAGCATCTGGTAGGCGGCCGCGGGGCTGCTCGCGCTCACGAGCGTGGCGGACTTCGCGTTCTTCTTCAGCCAGATCTCCTGCGCGCTGCGGGCGAGGGTGGCGATGGTGGTGCCGCGCCGATCGAGGTCCTCGAAGCCGCGCGCCGCCGAACCGGCGGGGACGAGAAAGGTGTTCTCGCTGTACATGTAGGCCGCGGTGAAATTCATCGCCTCCGCTCGCTCGGGATCGATCGCGAGGAACGCGATGTCCCACTCGCCCTTGCCGGCGGATTCGACCAGGGCGCCGACCGTGGGGTAGCGCAGCGGCTCCATCGGCACATCGATCCGCTTCGCGAGCTCGCGGGCGATGTCTACCGCGATGCCCTTGGTGACGCCGGGCGGAGTGTTCGGCGTGACGAAGATCGGATTGACCGCGATCAGTCCCACGCGCAGCTTGCCCGTCGGCGCGAGCTCAGCACGCGCCGCCGGCGGTGCCGAGGGAGCCATGGTTGTGGCGCAGCCGAAAGCCAGCAGCAGGGGAAGCAGTAGGATCGCGCGTTTCATGTCGGAGGCCCTCCCTAGGGGATGCGGCTCCTGCCGGTTGCGCCCGCGGTGAAGCCGCGCAATCCGGCGATGGTCATTGCGCCGGGCGTGGTGCCCGAGAGACGGCCGATCGCGTTGCGCCCATCGGCCGCAGCGAGGGCGTGCGTCGTGATGGTGGTGCCGAAGCCCGCGGTCACATCGTAGCCGCCCGCGCTGTCGCCGACGACGAGAGTGGCGATCCCCGAGGTGCCGGCACTGTTACGGAAGAGGCCGTCGAAGCGGCCGAATATGGAGCCTGGGTCGCCGCATCCGCTGCCGGAGCACGCAACCGTCATCGGGCCCACGCTCACCGGACGCTGCGCATCGGTGCTCGCCGAGAAGACCGCGCCGACGATGGGGACGTCCGTGGCGCTCGCAGTGAAGGATGGAAGCGCGCTTCCCGAAACGGTGGCGGTGAAGCTCGCGGTCCGGTTCGTGAAGTTGGCCTGCACCGAACCCGAGATCGCGGGCGTGCCGCTCGCCTGCGCGTAGTTGCTGACCGAGCGCGCCGGGTCGGCGGCGGTGAACGAAAGGTTGGCGGTTCCGCTCTGCGGCAACACGATCCCGATGGTGGGGGCGCCGCTCGAGTTCAAGGCGATGTTGCCGACCACGAAGTCGCTGAAGCCGCTGTTGGGAACGCGCACGGGATTGACGCGGTAGCTCATGCTGATCCAGTCGCCCGCGGTGCCGGCGAATTGCCCGTTCATGGTGCCGAGGTATCCCAGCGTCGAACAGCTGCCCGAGCACGCGATGCTGAGATTCTGCAGCGCCGAGGCGAACGAGAACTGCACGCTCCCGGGCGCGAGGTCGCTGGTGCCCGAAAGCGAGAAGGCCTGGCCGTTGATCGAGAGCCCGAAGTTTCCGCTCACGGTGCGCGCCGAGAAATTGGCATTGATCGTCGCGGCCGTCACCGATCCCGCGTTGCCCGCGCCATCGGTGGGTGAGGTCGCCGCCGCGAGGGTGTAGGTCGATGTGCCGGTGAAGGTGCCGAGCACGCCGGCGACGGTCGGCGTGGTGACGTCGTAGGAAACGCTCCGTGGACCGAGATCGAACGTCCTTCCTCCCGAGCCGTCCGCGATGCTCACCGTGCCGCCGGTCCAGCGGCCGAGGATGACGCTGCTGTCGGGCGAGCGAAAGCCGTCGTGATGCTCGCCGCCGTTGAAGGTGATGGTCCCCGTATACGTGGCGGGTGAGTATCCGGCGGGCACCTGGCCGGGTCCGGCGAGGAACGTTCCCACGGTGCCATCCTGGATTTTCACCAAGCGGCCCGCGGCATCGAGGACCGCGCCCCCCGTTCCCGCGAAGGCCGATTGTCCGAGCACGCCCTCGAATCCCGCGCCGGAAAGGGGACTGAAAAAGCGGAACACGGTCTCGTAGGTGCTGTTCGCCGGGGGCTGTGCGGTGACGATCGACGCGCCGACCGTGGCGGCGGTGGCCTGTGAGGTCCCGACGGTCGCGCTGCTGCTGGTGACTGCGGGCGGCGTCGCGGAGATCGGTCCGCTGTCGGGGGCGGGGGTGGCCGTCGTGGGGGTGCCGGTCGACGCGGTACTCGCACTCGCCGTCGTCGAGGACGACGACGACGTCGACGACGATGAAGAGGACGATGAGGACGAGGTCGAAGCCGCCGTCGGCTCCCCGCCTCCTGCCGCCGTGGTTGGCGCGCCTTGCGCGGGCTTCTCGCTGCTCGCGGTCTCCGCCCTCACCGCGGGCGAAGCGGCCACCATGATGAATGCCGGCGTGGGGATGAAGCGCGGCGGCTGGCCGGGCCGCACTTGCACCGTCTGCCCGGGGTACGAAACCAGCGTGCGCTCGATCCCGAAGCCGTCGAGCGACGTCACGCTGTGCGCGCCGGTGAGCGTGTGGTTGATGGTGCCGATCTCGTCGAGGTGCGCGAGGATGTTTCCGGACCCGCGAATGCCCACGCTGGCGAGCGGCGTCCTCATCTTGAAGGCGGTGCGGTCGCGCGTGACGATCTCGCCGGTGAATGCGTGCAGCGCTCCGGCGATGAGCGAAAGCAGCGCGCGGCCCGCCCCGGGCTTCGCCGCGTCGAACTCATAGTTGTCGATGCGCATGCGCGAATTGGGCCGCACCGACACATACGCCGAGTCGGCCATGACGAGCTGCACGTTGCCGTCGGGGCCCGTGAGCACGGTGTCGCCCTGCTGCACTTGCGAAGCCACCTGCAGCGGCAGGCGCTGCGCTCCCCGCTCGATTTCCACCCGGCCGGAAACGAATTGCACGCGTCCCACGCCTTGCGACCACCCGTCGGCGGCGAGGAGCGCGATGGCGAGGAACATCATGGCGCGTCGAATGCTCGGCATGCTTGTTCTCCCTAGCGGAAATCGCGGCGCAGCATCACGCCGCCCTCGGCCTTGCGGAACGCGTAGAGGTCGATGTTGGATCGGTTGTAGACGTAGATCGCGTAGGGCTGTACCGACCAGTCGTCGCGAATTCGCCAGCTGCCTTTCAAGAACACCTCGAAGAGATCGTCGCGGCCCGTCGGCACGAGCGTGGCCCGGGCGAAGTCGTCCGCGTCGATTCGCCGCGACCAGCCGAGCGCTCCCTGCCAGCTCACCTTGGCGCGCGCGTCGCTCTGCGCGATGAGCCGCACGCCGAAAGTGCGGCGCGAGGCGGTGGTGTCGGTGAAATCGTTGAGCGGGCGGCGCGCATCGTCGTAGCCGTAGAAGGCCCGCGCCGAGAGCGAAGCGTCGCGCCACCACTCGGGGCGACTCTCGAGTGCCAGCGAGGCCATCACCTGGCGCGTGTCCTGTCCCGGGTTGGTGCGATAGCGGTAAGAGGCGAGCTGCCCGCCCAGCACCACCTCCGTGGCCGCGGTGATCGGGCGGTGCACTTCCACGCTCACGCCGAAGGAATCGCGGTCGTTGGTGATGCGGTCGCTCGAGATGGTGTCGACGAAAGCTCCGTCCTGGCGGAAGGACTGCGCGAACGCGATGATCGAATAGGTGATCTCGCCCACCCGCGCCCGGTACCCCGCGGCGGCATCTCCCAGCACGTAGTCGTACTCACCGAAGCGGCGATAGCCGCGCCAGCGCAGGTCGGCGGCGGCGAAGATCTCGCGGTCTTCGCGCAGCCGGTAGAGCACGTCCGCGCCCCCGTTCGCGGCGAGGTAATTGTCGGCGCGGCGGATCGAATTGCCGGTGGGCTCGATGCCGGGCAGCCCGAAGGAGCCCAGGATCGCGGCGGAAAAATCGCGCGTGCCGCTGGAAAGGTTGGTGTCGCGCCCCCCGCCCACCTCGACGAAGCCCGAGACCGCGTAACGCTGGCGATCCTTGATGCGACGGATCTCGGTGAGGTAGTCGTTGAGAAGCGCGCGTCCGGCGTCATTGGGCGCGCGCGAGAGGAGGCGCGCGAATTCCTGCCCCGCCAGGTCGAGCGCGCCCATGCGCAGGTAGGCGCGGCCGAGCTCGAGGCGGGCGCTGTCGAATGCGGGATCGCGCACCAGCACGCGCTCGAAGGCGATGACGGCGCGCTCCAGGTGTTCCGATTCGAGCGCCGCGACGCCCAGCCAATAGTCGAACTCGACCTTGCCCGCCTCGCGGCTTTCCAGCACGGAGAGCAGATCGAATGCCGCCTTCGCGTTCTTCTGCTCTATAAGGGTGCGCGCACGGGCCACGGGATCGTCGGACTGGGCGATTGCGCCCGAAGGCGACAGGACGGCCAGGACGAGAAACACGAATACACCAAACCGCGCAGCCCGTGATGTGCGCATTTGACAAGTCCCTCGTTGTTTTTTCGTCTTGTGATTGGCGCACCAAAGAGTATCCTCCTCCTCGAATCCCATCAAGCAGGGAGCCGGCATGGGCCTTCGCCACCTTTCCGCAACCCTCGCGCTCGCCCTGGCGGCCGGATCCCCCGCGCTTGGGGCCGCGCCGACCTTCGGCGGATGCCCGTCGTTTCCCGCCGATAACTACTGGAACACGCGCGTCGACAATCTCGCGCTGCATCCCAGCTCCGCCGCGTGGGTGAACAGCATCGGGGCGACGACGCACCTGCATCCGGATTGCTGCAACGTGACGGGCGAGCCCTACGGCTTCTCTCCCACCGCGGTGCCCGGGAACCAGCCGGCCGTGCCGATCACGTATTACCCCACAAGTCCCGCAAACGAGAGCGATCCGGGGCCGTTTCCGATTCCGCCCGCGTTGGCGACAGGACGCCACGACGGCACTTTCGACCGCGAGGTGGTCGTGGTCGACGCCGCAACCTGCACGCTGTACGAGCTCTACGGCGCGCCCGTCTCCAGCGGCACGAGCTGGATTGTCGATTCGTCTGCGAAGTGGGACTTGAGGTCGAACGCGCTGCGGCCCGAGGGACATCTGTCCGCCGACCGCGCGGGCCTGCCGATGCTCCCCGGGCTGATGCGCTGGCAGGAAGTGGCGGCGGGTGAGGTCGGCCACGCGATTCGCTTCACCGCTTCGAACATCTGGGGCCAGGTCGCCGGCACCGGCGCGATGAAATACCTGTGGCCGGCGCGCCACGGCGTGGGCACGAGCACCGATGAGACGCTCCCGCCGCTGGGCGCGCGCTTCCGCCTGAAGGCATCCTTCGACATCAGCGGGTTCGATGCGCGCACGCAGGTGATCCTGCGCGCCTTCAAGAAGTACGGCATCGTGCTCTCGAGCGGGGGCGGCAACTGGTACCTGCAGGGTGACGACGACGCGGGCTGGCCCGATAGCGTCGTCGGCGAGTTGCGCTCGATCGACGGCGGGAGCTTCGAGGCGGTCGATACCGCGCCGATGATGGTGAACGTGAATAGCGGCCAGGCGGTGCAGCTGGATGCGCCTCCGCCCCCGCCCCCGCCACCGACTGCGGGGGACGACAATTTCCCGCCCGGCGGCTTGCCCTCCGGATGGATCCAGCCGGCCGGCTCCAACGCGGCGTGGGTGGTCTCGAACGACGCCGCCTTCGCAGGCAGCTTGAGCCTCAAGTCCGGCTTCATCGCCGCCAACCAGAAATCCGAGATTGCCTATCGCGCCAACTTCGCCGCGGGCAACGTCTCATTCGCGCGCAAGGTCTCCGGCGTGGCTCCGCTCCAGTTCCACATCGACGGCGTCCTGCAGGCAAGCTGGTCGGGCGAGCAGGATTGGGCGCTGGTGAGCTTCGCCGTTCCCGCGGGCACTCACACGTTCATGTGGCGCTACGTCAGGAACGGTGCCGGCTCGGCGGGCGGCGATGCGGCGTGGATCGACAGCGTCGTGTTGCCCGCGCGCGCGCGATGCCGCTTCACCATGGCCAACCACCGCTGCGTCACCGAATGACTATTTGAAGAAGGCGGCCAGCTCGGCGTAGGTTTCGTCGGGAGCCTGTTCGGCCGGGTAGTGGCCGCAGGGAAGCACCTTCCCGCGCACGTCCGCCGCGCGCTCGCGCCACGCCTCCATCGGCCTGAAGCTGCGGTTCACGTGGCTTTTCTCGCCCCACAGCACCAGCATCGGCATGGCGATCTTCACGTCGAGGTCGGCCGCGTCGTGCGCGAGGTCGATGCTCACCGCGGCGCGATAATCCTCGCATACCGCATGGATGTTCTCCGGCGTGCAGCAGCGGATGTACTCGGCCATCGCCTCGGGCGTGAAGGCGGAGAGGCCCACGCCCTTCTTGTCGAGCTTCCTGCGGATGTAGCGCTCGAGCCCGTAGGAGACGAGCATCTGCTCGGGGTAGTCGAAGGGTTGGGCCATGAAGAACCAGTGATACGACTCCACCGCCCATCCCTGGGTGATGTTGTGCAGGACGTGGTAGGTGGGAACGATGTCGAGAAAGGCGACTTTCGCCACGCGCTGCGGCTCGTCGAGCGCCATGCGATGCGCCACGCGAGCGCCGCGGTCATGCCCGCAGACGAAGAAGCGCTCGAAGCCGAGGGCGGCCATCACCTCGACCTGGTCGCGCGCCATGGCGCGGAACGAGTAGCCGCCGTGATCGTCGCCGCCCGGCGGCTTGGAGCTGTCGCCGTAGCCCCTCAGGTCCGCGGCGACGACGGTGAACTCCCGCGCGAGGCGAGGCGCGATCTTGTGCCACATGAAGTGCGTGAGCGGATTGCCGTGCAGCAGCAGCAGCGGCGGCCCGGAGCCGCCGTGGCGCAGGTGGATCCGGGCGCCGGATACTTCGATGTCGGTCTGTTTGAAGCCTTCGAACAAGTTACTTGCGCAGCAGCTTGACGAGCTCGTTCACGTCGCGCAGCTCCTCGATCTTCCACACCAGCGCGAGGATGGCCTGGGTGCGTTCGCGATCGATGCCGCCCCACGCGGCGCACTGGCGGAATTTCTCCGAGAGCTCCTCGTCGGTCATCGGGCTCGCGGGGCTGCCCTTGCCGAAATCGGCCCGGCCCTTCACCACCTTGCCGTCGTCGAGCTCGACTTCGATGAGGGTCGTCATCTTGTCGAAACCCGCGGCCTCGGCCTCGGGATGCACGCCGAAGCTCACCTTCCCGATCATCGCCTGCACGTCGGGGCGGTTGACGACGGCGTCGGTGAACTCGCCGAGCCCCGCCTTGCGCTCGAGCAGCAGGATCGCCATGCAGAATTCCATGCTGAACTTCGCCTGCAGCTCGTTCTTCGGGTGGTGGTGGATGAGCGCGTTGGGCATGTTGCTGTTGGTGCCCACCGTGACACGCTTCACGCGCTCGGGCTTCAGGTCGTGCTTGCGGATGAGCTCGATCATCACCGCCATTCCCGGATGCGTGAGCGAGCCGCTCGGATGCGGCTTGATCGAGACGCCCGGGAAGGCGAAGGTCCACGGGTTGGCGAGCTTGCCCTCGATCATCTCGGGGCTGAAGCCGCCGCCGGCCGCGCGGAAGAACCCGCGATCGGCTTCGAGCGCGGTGGGCGAGGCGGTGAACCCGAGCGCGGCGATCTCCGCGGCGACCACTCCGTTCTCCGCCGCGCGCCCGGCGTGGAAGGGCTTGGTCATGGTGCCGAAGTTCTCGCGCAACCCTCCCGCCTGGGTGGCGCCGATGGCGAGCGCTCTCCGCGTGGTCTCGCGGTCGAGGCCGAGCAGCTTCGCCGCCGCCGCCGTCGATCCGATCGAGCCGCAAGTGGCCGTGCTGTGGAAACCCGTTTGATAGTGCCGCGGCATGATCGCCTCGGCGACCTTGCACTCGACCTCGACGCCGACCTGGTAGGCGAGCATCAGGTCCGCTCCGCTGCGGTGGTCGCGCTCGGCGAGCGCCAGCGCCGGGGGCAACGCGGGCGCGGTGGGATGCGTGAGCAACCCGTAAACACGGTCCTTCGCGACCGCGAGCTGCGTGTCGTCGAAATCGTCGGCGTGGATCGAGATGCCGTTGGCGAACGCCGCGAAGCGCGCGGGGATGCGCAGGCTGCTGCCGATCACGGTGCTGCCTTCTTCGCCGACGAACCCGAGCGCGCCGAGATACTTGCGCGCGATCTCGCCGGTCTGAGAAGCGGCGCCGGCCAGCGCCAGCCCCAGCCCGTCGAGCACGGAGCGCTTTCCGAGGCGCGCCACGTCCTTGGGAATGTCGGCGGCGCGGGTGTTGGCGATGAACCCGGCGACGTAATCGGTGAGCGAGGAATCCTTCGCCGCGATCTTGGCTTTCGAGGGAGCTACGGGATTGGCCATGAGAGTTGCCTGCTTATCGGTTGGATGCCGCGGCGGTGCGCCTGCCGCGCTGCGCTGCTGGTTTTCGGCTTGCGGCCAGGCGCGCGCCGAGGCGCACCGCCTGCTCGAAGGCGCCTGTGGTGGCTACGCCCTTGCCGACGATGTCGAAGGCCGTGCCGTGCGCCGGCGTGGTGAAGACCGTTGCCATCCCCGCCGAGACGGTGACGCCGCGATTGAAGCCCTTCATCTTGGTCGCGATCTGGCCCTGGTCGTGGTACATCGAGAGCACGCCGTCGTATTCGCCCGCGAAAGCCTTGAGGAAGACCGTGTCGGACGGGAAGGGTCCCTTGCATGCGATGCCGCGGCGCGCGGCCGCCGCCACCGCGGGCGCGATGATCTCGATCTCTTCGCGCCCGAAAAGCCCGTTCTCTCCGCCGTGCGGGTTCAACGCGGCCACCGCGATGCGCGGTTTGGCGAACCCCGCGCCGCGCATGGTGGCGTCGGCGAGCGTGAGCGCCTGCTCGATGCGCTCGGTGGTGATCTGGTCGAGCGCCGCGCGCAGCGACACGTGCGAGGTCACGCGCGACATCCACGTGTTGTCGAGCACGTTCATCTCGCCGAAGTACCCCTTGTGCCGCGTGAGGTGGGCGAACATCTGGTGCTCGTCGTTGAACTTCCAGCCGCCGGCGTGCAGCGCCGCCTTGCTCAACGGCGCGAAGACGATGCCGTCGAGGCGCCGCTCCAGCGCCAGCCCGATCATGTATTCGAGCGTCTCGCCGGCGATGCGGCCCGATTCGGCCGAGATCGCGCCGCGCGGGATGGCGGCCGGGTCGAGGTTGCCCAGGTCGATGATCGGCACTTCGTCCAGGGACGACCAGTCGACCGCATCCGGAGATTCGTAGGCGCGGCAGTCGAGCGTGACCCCGGCGTCGCGAGCGCCCCGCATCAGCACCCGGGCGTCTCCCACCACGAGGAGCCGCGCCGCATCCGCGAGGCGCTTGTCGGCGAGGACGCGCGCGCATTGCTCCGGGCCGATTCCGGTGCAGTCGCCCAGCATGAGGCCCAGCAGCGGCAGGTTGGGCGCGCGGCGCCGGGATGACTTGCCGCCGCGCGGGGGCCTGTGCCAGTGAGAAGGATCTTCCATCACGCCGGTCTCCGGTCGGTAAAGCGGTAGATGATCGCCACCATCACGAATGTGATCGCGAGCATGGTGAGGGACAGGACGGCGATGGGCCCCCAGTCGTTGCTCTCGCGCAGATCGAACATTGTGACCGAGATTGTCTTGGTGCGCGCGGTGAAGAGCAGGATCGTCGCGGAAAGCTCGCGGATCGAGCCGATGAAGATGAAGAGCCACGTCGCCACCACTCCGTTGCGGATGAGGGGAGCGGTGATGCTCATGAGGGTGGCGAGCCGGGTGGCGCCGAAGATCCGGCTCGCGTCCTCGAGCTCCGGGTGCACGCTCTTCAGCGAAGCGGCCACCTGCTGGTAGCCCACCGGCAGCTCCTTGGTGACATAGGCGAGGAAGATGATCCACAGCGTCCCGTAGAGCACGAGCGGCGGCTGGGTATAGCTCAAGAACAGGCCCACGGCGAGGACGATTCCGGGGATCGCGACGGGCGAGGTGGCGAGGAACGCGAGGTAGCGATGCCCCCACACGAGCTTGCGAATGCTCAAGTAGCCCAGCACGACCACCATCATCGTGCCCACCGTCGCCGCGGAGAGGCCGAGCACGAACGTGTTCTGGAGCGCGAGCTGGGTCTGGCTGAACTCGAAGAAGACGAACCTCCAGTGCTCGAGCGAGAAGCCCGCGAAGAGCGGCCCGGCCCAGTTCTTCACGAAGGCCGTGCGCAGGAGCACGCCGTAGGGCAGGAAGATCGAGCAGCCCAGCACGAACGCGAAGAGGGCGAGGGCGGCGATCTTCCAGTACCCGAGGCGGATCAGGCGCACGCCGCCGCCCTTGCCGCCGATGATCGAGTAGCCGCGCCGCCCCATGATCGCGGTCTGCGTGCGCAGCAGCGCCACGGTGATGAGAAGCAGCGGCAGCGAGGCCGCCGCGGCGAGCCCGAGGCGCGGCGGAAACTGGAACAGGCTCCAGATCTTCGTCGTCATGGTGTCGATGCCGGCGGGAAGCGCCAGGATCGCCGGCGTGCCGAAGAGCGTCATCGATTGCAGGAAGGCGATGAGGAAGCCGGCGAGCAGCGCGGGCACGGCGAGCGGCAGCGTGACGTGCAGGGCGGTGCGCCACGCGGGAGCGCCGAGGATCGCGGAGGCCTCCTCGAGCTCGCTCGGGATCACCTCGAGGCTGTTGGCGACGAAGGTGAACACGTAGGGAAAGGTGTAGAGCGCCATCACGAACACCATTCCGCCCGCGGAAAAGATATTGACGAGCGCAGTGGCCTCGAAAGGTTTCACCCCCATCAGCGCGTAGTACGCCTGG
>JBGOST010000027.1:0-10690 GCA_041476125.1 Usitatibacter sp.
ACCCATCCGCGACCGCAGCGTCGACATCGCCTTCCCCGAGCGCGCAGCGACCCCCGAAGGGCAGGAGGTTGCCGCCGACCCGCGCGAGTGCGACCTGCAGCGCGGCGTCGACACGCGCTGCATCTTCCTCTGAAAGCGCCTGCGCCCCTTCAGGCGAACGTCACCCCGCCGTCCTCGAGGGGCAGCGCGCGGATGCGCTTCCCGGTGAGGTTGTAGACGGCGTTGGCCACCGCGGGGGCGACCAGCGGCACGCCGACCTCGCCCAGCCCGCCCTCGAGCTGCGCCGCGCCCTGGTCCGGATGCACCGCGAGCCCGCAGTCCGCGGCGATGGTGAGCCGCTCGAGCTTCACCTTGCTCGCCGTGCCCGAGACTTCCGCGATCACCGGGCGGCCGGTCAACCGTGTGCGGCGACGCTCAACTTTAAGGACTTTTGAGAGCGCCTTAAGGACGGGCTCCGGCTTCGCGGCGGAAGCTTTGCCTCATGCCGGACATGTCGCCCGGCATGAGCAAGGTGCTTCCGCGGAGGAGTCGGGCATGTACCAGGGCGAACGGTTCAACGGGTACACCCACCTCGTCGGCGCGATCCTCGCGTTGGCGGGTGCGGGCCTGCTTATCGGTCTCGCCACGCTTCGTGCGGATCCGATGCGCATCGCGAGCTTCTCGGTCTACGGCGCGACCCTGTGCCTGCTCTACCTGGCCTCGACGCTGTACCACAGCACCCGCGGCCGGGCCAAGCGGGTCTTCCGCAAGCTCGACCATTGCGCCATCTACCTGATGATCGCAGGCACCTACACGCCCTTCGCGATCCTCACCCTGGACCGCGCGTGGGGCTGGACGCTGTTCGGCTGCGTGTGGGGCCTGGCTGTGGTCGGCATCGTGCAGGAGCTGTGCATCGCGAAGGGCGCCCGGCTCACTTCGCTTGCGATTTACCTCCTCATGGGATGGTTCGCGCTCGCGGCCTTGTTGCCGCTGGTCGAGACGCTGTCATGGAACGGGTTCGCCTGGATCGCGGGCGGCGGGCTGGTCTACTCCGCCGGGATCGTCTTCTATCTCTACGACGAGCGCTTCAAGCACTGGCACGGCATCTGGCATCTCTTCGTGATGGGGGGAAGTGCGGCGCACTACGCCGCCATCCTGCGTTTCGTCGCCTGACGGCCGCAAACCCGCTACCTACAGTCGTATCCCTTCACTTCCTTCTTCAGGAATTCGACGAATTCCCGGTCCAGGTCCGAGCACGCCGCGAAGTTGAGGATGATGAATGTGTGATGGTTCTCGATGATGCTTTTCACCGTCGTGCGCCATGAAGGATCGTATCGGCCCGTGAGCTTGTAGATCTGCTGCGCGGCGTTGAGCGACATTCCCGCGAAGATCGTGTACTTCATCCCTTCGCGCTCGGGCAGCTTGAGGATGTCCTGCTTTTCATGGACGAACGCGGGGTGCTCGATGGCCACGCTCAGGTAGGACTGGTAGAGCTGCGCGGCCATCGCTTCCCGCTGCAGGGAGGTGTGGGCGCATCCCGCGAGCGCCGCGCCAAGGAGCGCTGTGACGGCTGGGCCGATTTTTCTCCTCACGACCTCAAAGCGCCCGGGTGAAGATGCGCTCGAAGTCCGCCGCCGACACCGGCTTGGGATTGGTCTGGTGGCAGGTGTCGTTCACCGCGATCTCCACGAGCCGCGCGATGTGCTTCGCGGTCACGCCCGTGACAGCGAGCCGGGCGGGGATGCCGATGCGCGACTTCAACGCGACGAGCCATTCGACGAACGACTCCGCGGTGCTTCCCGCGCCGCACACGCGGGCGAGCTCGGCCATCTTCCGGTCCGCCGCATCCAGGTTGAAGCGCATCACGTGGTCGATCATGATGCCGTTGGCCAATCCGTGGTGCATGTCGACCACGGTGCCCAGCGCATGGGCGCAAGAGTGCACGGCGCCCAGGTCCTTCTGGAAGGCGATCGCTCCCATCATCGAGGCCATCATCATGTCGGACCTCGCCGCCAGGCGTTTTCCTGATGCGACCGCGGTCTCGAGCGCGTGCGCGGCGATGCGGGCCCCCTCGAGCGCGATTCCATCGCAAAGCGGGTGGTAGGCGGGAGAGAGATAGCTCTCGACGTTGTGGGTGAGGGCGTCCATGCCGGTGGCGGCGGTGACGCTTGCGGGAAGGTCGAGCGTGAGCTCCGGGTCGGCGAACACCGCTTTTGCGAGCAGCACCGGGTTGAAGATGATTTTCTTCACGTGGGTTTCGTCGTGCGAGATCACCGAGGAGCGGCCGACCTCGCTGCCGGTGCCGCTGGTGGTCGGGAGCGCGATGAAGTAGGGCAGCGGCTTCGTGACCGGACGCACGTTGGGGTGATCCCACGCGTACTCGAGCACATCGCCTTCGTGCACTGCCATGAGGGCGACGGCTTTCGCGACGTCCAGCGCCGCGCCGCCGCCGAAGCCGATGACGGCATCGGCGTGATGTTCCTTGAAGGCGGTCACGCCATAGTCCACCTGCTTCTTCACCGGGTTGCCGAACACGCCCGCGTAGACCTTCACATCGAGCCCCTCGAGGCTCTCCGCGAAGTCGTGCAGGATCGGCAGGACTCCCAGGCCCTTGTCGGTGACGATGAGCGGGCGCCTGATTCCCTGCTCGCGCAGATGCTCGGCCACCAGGTGCCGCGCGCCGGCGCCGAAGTGGATGGTGGTGGGGAAGGAGAATTTGCTGATCATTGCTCTCGTTAGTTGGTGGCTGGCGGATGCAAAGGGCTTTGAAAACGCAGATGAACGCAGATGCAGCGCAGATGAACGTACCCCATTTCTTGACTGCTATTGATGGATATCGATCCTGGCCACGGATTTCACACAAGATTGGTTTACGTTCATCTGCGTTCGCCCTTATCTGCGTTCATCTGCGTTTCCAAAGCTCTTCGCCCGCATCACTCCATAAGCGGTCAAATGATCTCGAAGTACCGCTTGAGCTCCCAGTCGGTCACGGCGTCGAGCCATTGGCGCCATTCCCATTCGCGGGTGGCGGCGAAGTGGTCGACGAAGTCGTCGCCGAACCAGTCGCGCGCGATCTTCGATTCCTTGAAGATGCGCGTGGTCTCGATGAGGGTGCGCGGCGCGCGCGGAATGTTCTCCGCGCCCTGGTTGGTGCCGGTGATCGGCTTCGCGGTGAGCTTCAATCCCTTCTCGATGCCGTCCAGCCCCGCGGCGAGGACCGCCGCCGTCGCGAGGTACGGATTCATGTCCGCGCCGGGGCAGCGCGTCTCCAGGCGCGTGGACTTGGGAGAACCCACGATGACGCGAAAGGACGCGGTGCGGTTATCGACCGCCCAGGTGGGCTTCACCGGCGCCCAGAAGCCGTCGACCAGGCGCTTGTACGAGTTGATCGTGGGCCAGTACATCGGCGCCATCTGCATCAAAGCGCCGACCTGCCCCGCGAGATAGCTCTCGAAGAGCCGCGACATTCCGCCGTGGCGGCCGCGCGCATCGTGGAAGAGGTTCTTCGAGCCGTCGGTCAGGCTCTGGTGCAGGTGCCCGGAGCATCCCGGGTACTGCGCGCTCCACTTCGCCATGAAGCTCGGCATGATCCCGTAGCGCGCGCCGATTTCCTTGGCGGCGGTCTTGAACAGGATGGCGCGGTCGGCGGCTTCGAGCGCTTCGGAATAAAGGATGGCCGCTTCGTAGACGCCCGGCCCGGTCTCGGTGTGCAGCCCCTCGATCGGCACGTTGAAGAGCGCCAGCTCGTCCATCAACGCGTTGAAGTAGTCGCGGTTCAGGTTCGCGCGCAGCAGCGAGTAGCCGAACATGCCCGGTGAGATCGGGGTGGGGCCGACCCCTTTCTTCTCCGCCCAGGTGTGCGGCGTCTCGGCGAAATTGAAGAACTCGAACTCGGCGCCGACCATCGCCATGTAGCCCATCTTCTCGGCGCGCTTCAGCACGCGCTTCAGCACCTGGCGCGGGCAGATCGGGTGCGGCTTGCCCTCGCTGGTGACGAAATTGCCGAGGAAGAACGGCACGTTGCCGTCCCACGGGACGGTGCGGTAGGTATTGAGATCCAGGCGGGCAATCGCATCCGGAAAGCCGTGGTGCCAGCCGGTGAGCTTGGTGTTGTCATAGCACTGGTCCTGCGAGTCCCAGCCGAACACCACGTCGCAGAAGCCGAAGCCGTTGTCGACCGCCGAGAAGAACTTGTCGCGGTGGAGGTACTTGCCGCGCAGGATGCCGTCGATGTCGGAGACGGCGACCTTCACCTTGCCGATGGTCGACTTGCGCAGCGCCTCGACGATGGCCTTGGCGTCCTTGGTCTCGTTGCGGGTTTTTTTCATTGGTGGAGGGCGCAGCGGGATGCGATTTCCAGATAATGCCCGATCGGCGGCGTGGCTTCCCCGGCGACCTTGGCGGCGTCGTCCCAGCGGCGCACGCGCATCGCCTCGGCGGCGTGCGGCTTGGCGAGGAACGCCGCCACTTCGGGACGCGAGAAGATCCCGCCCTGCAACGTGAGGCTGCGCTTCGAATCCTCGGAGAGCGCCGCGTAGTACTCGGGCTCGAGGGCGCACAGCGCCCGCTTCGCGTCGACGTGCAGGCGGATCGCCTCGACGATGGCCGGCGGGAAGAGCGCCCGGATGAAGGGGATCGCGAAATACTGGTGCTGGTCGTCGATGCCGCGCGTGGTCGGGGACTCGCCCTGCGGGTTGAGCAGGTGTCCCAGGTCGTGCAGGAAGGCCGCGGTGACGAGCTCCGGGGGCGCCTTGTCGAGCTCCGCGCGCTGCGCGGCCTGCAGCGCGTGCTCCAGCTGCGTCACCGGCTCGCCGCTGTAGGCGATGTGCCCGTGATCGCGGAACAGCTTCTCGATATCGCAGACGCGCAGGCCCATGGCGCTACTTGAGGCGGCCGGCGAGATCGCCCGCGAGGTCGGGCCGCGCCTTGTGGATTCCCGTGACATCCTTGAGGCGGCTCTTGCGCAGCCGGCCGGCCTGCTCGAGGATCGGATACGCGGTCGAGCAGAAGAAGGAGTTGATGCGCCGCATGTCGCTGATGATGTCCAGGTGCAGCGAGCTCGTCTCGATCGCCTGCACCGACTGCCCGGCGAGGCGCTCGAGGTGGGAATCGTGGAAGGCCCTCTCGAGGTCGCGGAAGCGTTCCTTCTCCGTGAGCAGCTGCTGCGCGCTCTTCAGGTCGCCGTTCAGGAACACCGAGAGCCCCAGGCGCAGGTTGGCGACGAGCTTCTCGTGCAGCTCCTGGATCTCGCGCATGCCCGCCTCGGAGAACTTGAGGCCCTGGCCGATCTTCTTGTCCCGCAGGTCCTCGAGGATGCGCTCGAGGAGATCTCCCACGTGCTCGAGGTTGATGGTGAGCGAGATGATCTCGGTCCAGCGGCGGCTGTCCTTCTCGTCGAGCGCCTCGCGGCTGATCTGCGTGAGGTAGAGCTTGACCGCCGTGTAGAGGCGGTCCACGTCGTCATCGAGCTTCATGATCTCGGCGGCGCGCGCCGCATCGTTGGTGCGGATCACCTCCAGCACTCCGTTCAGCATCTGCTCGATGGTGTCGCCGATGCGAAGCGTCTCCCGCGCCGCGTTCGCAAGGGCCAGTGCCGGAGTCTCGATCGCGGCACTATCGAGGAAGCGCGGCTCCGTTCTGCGCATGCCGCCGGTCGCCTCCGGCAGCCACTTCTCGATGAGACGCGCCACCAAACCCGTGAAGCCGAGAAAGGCGATCGCCAGCGCCACGTTGAAGAGCACGTGGAAGTGCAGCACCTGGCGGCGCGTATCCGTGTCGAATCGGGCGATGAGCTCCAGCACCCCGGGAAGCGCCATCGAGAAGATCGCGCAGCCCACGACCTTGAAAAGCAGATTGCCGAAGGCCACGCGCCGTCCGCCTCCCGGCGTGCGCGCATTCACCATCAGCGACAGCAGCCCGCTGCCCAGGTTCGCGCCCAGCACGAGGCACAGCGCCACCGGCACCGCGACGACCTTCGAGGCGGCGAGGGTGGCGACGATAAGCACGACGGCGAGGCTCGACCACGAAATCACGGCGAACGCGGCGCCGATCAGCATGTCGAGCATCGGGTCGCCGGAAAGGGTCGCGAAGATCACGCGCACCCCTTGGGCCTCGGTGATCGGCTTGGTCGCGAGCATCACCAGTTGCAGCGCGAGGAGCATGAGCCCCAGGCCGACCGCGACGCGTCCCAGCTGCCCGATCCGGGTGCCGCGCCGCGACAGGAAGAAGATCACGCCGAAGATGATGAGCAACGGCGAGAGCCACGACAGGTCGAGCGAGAAGACCTGCGCCATCAGCGCGCTGCCCACGTCGGCGCCGAGCATGATCGCGAGGGCGGTCGAAAGCGCGATCAGGTTCTGCGCGACGAAGGAGCTGGCGATGAGGGCCGTGGCACTCGAGGACTGCACCAGTCCGGTGACCCCGAGCCCGGCGATGAACGCCGAGAAGCGGTTGGACACGCTCCGGGACAGGATGCGCCTCAGGTCCGCGCCGAAGACGCGCAGGATTCCCGTGCGCACGATGTGGGTGCCCCACACGAGCAGGGCGACACCGGCCAGGAGATTGAGGAGGGTCTGCATCAACCCCAGGGCAGGCTGAAGGTCTTGAGGCTCGTGAAGCTCTTCATCGCTTCCTGCACGCCTTCCTTGTACCCCAGTCCCGAATCCTTGATGCCGCCGAAGGGCGTGAGCTCGAGCCGGTAGCCGGGGACTTCGCGCACGTTGACGGTCCCCACGTGAAGCTCGGAGACGAAGCGCGTGATGTAGTCGAGGCGGTTGGTGCACACCGCCGAGGACAGCCCGTAGGCCGTGCCGTTGGCGATCGCGATCGCCTCGTCGATGGTGCGGAAGCGCAGCACCGGAGAGACGGGGCCGAAGGTCTCCTGCCTCACCACGGTCATCGCCGGGCTGACCGCGTCGATCACGGTCGGCGAATAAAGCGCCCCGTCGCGCTTGTTGCCCGCGAGCAGCCGCGCGCCCTGCGCGATCGCCTCGTTCACGCGCGATTCGAAGAGCACTGCCGCCGCCTCGTCGATGACCGTTCCCATGTCCATCGCGCGGTCGGCGGGATCGCCGTATTTCCACGCGAGCGTCTTCGCCACGAGGAGATCGACGAAGCGCGCGGCCACGCTCTCGTGCACGAGGATGCGCTTGACCGCGGTGCAGCGCTGGCCGCTGTTCTTGTACGAGCCCTGGGCCGCGAGCGTGGCGGCTTCCTCGAGATCGGCATCCTCCATCACGATGAGCGGGTCGTTGCCGCCCAGCTCGAGCACCACGCGGCGGTAGCCCGCCTTCGCGGCGATGTACTTGCCCACCGCGACCCCTCCCGTGAAGGTGACGAGATCGGCGTGCGCATTGGTGATGAGCTCATCGGCGATCTCGCGCGGGTCTCCGGTGACGACCTGGAGCATTTCCCGCGGCACGCCCGCCTCGTAGAGCAGATCCGCGAGATAGAGCGCGGAGAGGGGCGTCTTCTCCGAAGGCTTCAGCACCACGCGGTTGTTGGTCGCGATCGCGGGCGCGATCTTGTGCGCGACCTGGTTCATCGGGTGGTTGAACGGGGTGATCGCCGAGATCACCCCGAGCAGGGGCTCGCGGCGGGTAAAGACGCGCCGCTTCCTGCCGTGGGGCGTGAGGTCGCACGAGAACGACTGGCCGTCGTCGCGCAGCGCCTCGATGGCGCTGAAACGGAGCACGTCGCAAACGCGGCCCACTTCGTAGGTCGAATCCTTCTTGCAAAGGCCGGATTCGCGCGTGATGAGGTCGGAAGCCGCCTCGGCGCGTTCGCGCAGGAGCTCCGCGGCCTTCTCCAGCAGGTTGGCGCGCTCGTAGCGCGTGAACGAGGGCTTGAACGCGTGCGCCGTCTCGAACGCGCGCTTCACCTGCGCCATGGTCGCCTTCGGGACCGTGTCCACCAGCTCCCTCGTGAACGGATTGCGCACCTCGATCACGGCTTGCCTGCCGGAGCGGTCGTTCACGACGCCACCTGGCTCGCGCGCGCGTCGTCTGATTCTGCCGGTGCTTCGCAACCACGCCTCGCGTCTCGCGACTCGAGGTGGTTCAGCGCGACGTCGAGGATGTCGAAGTTGCGCAGCCGCTTGCGGGGATCGAGCCCCGCGACTTTCCGGTTGAAGAGCAGCGGCACGGTCTGCTCGGAGATCCCGCCGTGGGAACGCAGCGGCGCATCGAGCCCGGAGAGGTCGTGGCGCGATTGGCTGGTGCCGAGCACGACGTGCTTGGTCGACACCACCACCAGGTCGCCCACGCGATCGGGCGGCAGCTCGAAGCGCTTGCAGGCCTCGGCGTTGCCGAGCACGAGCTCGATGCCCTCGGTCGACCTCACGCAGTCGCCGACCCGGTCGCGATCGACTGCTTCGACGTAGATGGTCGCGAACGAGCCCAGCGCTCCGTGGTGCACGACGTACGGGTCCGTGATCGGCAGGATCACGCGGGCCTTGCCCTTGCCGATCCAGCCGTCGATCGCGTCCTGGAGATAGATCACGTTGGGCGTGCCGTCTTCGAGGGTCTTCGCATTCATGCCGTGGTCCGCGGTGAGCGCCACCGCCGCGCCCATGGCGTCGTAGCGCGCGAGGTAGCGGTCCATCATGGCGTAGAAGGCGTTGGCGCCCGCGGTTCCCGGCGCGAACTTGTGCTGCACGTAGTCGGTGGTGGACAGGTACATGAGGTCGGGGCGGCGCGTTTCGAACAGCTTCACGCCCGCGGCGAACACGAACTCGGAGAGCTCGGCGCTGTAGACCGACGGCACCGGCATGCCGACCATCTCGACCACGTTGTCGATGCCGTTCTCGGCGAGGGTCGCCTCGGCCGCCTTCTCGGAGGAAAAGCAGATGCCCTTCATGCGATGCCCGAGGAGCTTGCGCAGCTTGTCCTTGGCGGTGACGACGGCGACATGGGCGCCGGCGGCGGCGAATGCGGCGAGGACCGTGCCGGCGCGCAGGTACTTCGGGTCGTTCATCATCACTTCGGCGTCCGCATCGCGGTCGTAGAAGTAGTTGCCGCAGATGCCGTGCACCGAGGGGGGCGCGCCGGTGACGATCGAAAGGTTGTTGGGATTGGTGAAGGAGGGCACGACGCAGTCGCCCTTGAACGCCGAGCCCCCCGCGAGCAGCTTCGCGATGAAGGGGGCCACCCCCGCGCGCGCCGCTTCGGTGAGGTAGTCGAACTCGCAGCCGTCCACGCAGATGACGACGAGCGGCTCGCTCATCCAGCGATAGGTGCGCCCGTTGGTTTCTATGGTTCGCGTCATTTTTGCAGGGCCGCGTGCAGGCGGTCTCGGCTTTCCATGGCGTGAGCGTACATGAGGCGGCCGGCGCGGTCCGCGTCGCGCCGCGACAGGGCCTCGACGATCTCCGCGTGCTCCCGCGTCGAGATGGGGAAGCTCTCGGGCCCGCGGGCGAGCGTCTCGCGCCGGTAGAGGTGCAATTCGTTCACTAGGCGGCGATAGGCGCAGAGCAGCGTGCGGTTGCCGGTGAATTCCGCGAGCCGGTCGTGGAAGCGCACGTTGAGCGGGTAGTAGGCCTCCACGCTGCGCGCGCGCGCCGCCTGCTGCATCTTCTTCAACAGCTCTCTCAACTCCGTGAGCTGGCTCGGCTGGATGCGCGAGGCGAGCAGGCGCCCGATGAGCTCGTCCAGGCCGGCTCTCACCTCGTAGATCTCGTCGGCCTCGGCGATCGACACCTGGCGCACGAAGACGCCGCGGTTCTTCTCGGTGCGCACCAGCCCCGCCGACTCGAGCGCGCGGAACGCTTCACGAACCGGGCCGCGGGACACATTCAGGTCGCCGGCGATGTCCTCCTCGTTCAGCTTGGCGCCCGGCTCGAGGTCGCCCTCGAGGATGCGGCGCTCGAGCTCGCGCTGCACCAGGGTCGTGAGCGAGTGGCTTTGCAGCAGCTCGATGGTGGCGGAATGGGCGGAAGGCGAAACCATGGTGTGATGGCGGCCGAAGACCTTGACATTAGACAGTCCGGGTTTGTAGATTGTCAACAATCTGTAATCCGTCCTGCACCATAATTCGTACCCCGCTTCCGGCTTCCAAAACCAACCCCAAGGGAGAGTCCCATGAAAGCCGCGCTTCGCCGTTTCGCCCCCGTCGTCATCGCCGCCGTCGCCGCCAGCTCCGCGTGGGCGCAGAAGAGCGAGCTGCTCGTCTATACCGCGCTCGAGACCGACCAGCTCAAGGCCTATACCGAGTCGTTCCAGAAGACGAATCCGAACATCGACCTGAAGTTCGTGCGCGACTCCACGGGAGTCATCACGGCGAAGGTGCTCGCGGAGAAGGCCAACCCGCAGGCCGACATCATCCTGGGAGTGTCGGCGACCTCCGTCGCGATCTTCGCGTCCGAGGGGATGCTCGCACCCTACTCGCCGGCGGGATTCGCCAAGTTGAAGCCCGCGTACAGCGATAAGGCGCGCCCGCCGTACTGGATCGGGCAGGACGTGTATTCGGCGGTGGTCTGCTACAACACCGTCGAAGGCGCGAAGAAGGGAATTCCGAAGCCGGAGTCCTGGGCCGACCTCACCAAGCCGGTCTACAAAGGGCAGATCACCATGCCCAATCCGGCGTCGAGCGGCACCGGATTCCTCGACGTTTCGGGCTGGCTGCAGTCCATGGGCGAGCAGCGCGGATGGAAATACATGGACGCTCTGCACGAGAACGTGGCGCAGTACACGCACTCGGGCTCGAAGCCCTGCCG
>JBGOST010000028.1:0-10672 GCA_041476125.1 Usitatibacter sp.
GCGCCCGCGCTCGGGAGGCGATCGCATTCGCGTGGGCTTCGCGAGCCATTTCTTCTTCAACTGCACCGTGGGGCGCTACTTCGCCTCGTGGGTGAAGAGCCTCGATCGCGCGCGCTTCGAGACGTTCGTGTACTACACCAACGACTGGGTCGCCGACGACACCAAGGCGATCGCCGCCGCGGCGGGAACATTCCGCCACCTGCCGGGGCGCCCGATCTACACCACCGCGCAGCACATCGCGGCCGATGCGCTCGACATCCTCGTCTATCCCGAGGTCGGCATGCACCACGACACGGTGGCGCTCGCGGGGCTGCGGCTGGCGCTCGTGCAGTGCAGCGGCTGGGGACATCCCGACACCACGGGACTCGCCGAGATGGACTGGTTCATCTCCTGCGCCGAGATGGAACCCGCGGGCGCCGAGGCGCACTACAGCGAGCGCCTGGCGCTGCTGCCCGGCCTGGGCACACGCTACGGGATTCCGCAGGCGGGCTCGCCGGGGACTCGCGCCGAATTCGGAATCCCCGAGGACCGCACCATCTATCTCGTTCCGCAGTCGCTCTTCAAGATCCACCCCGACAACGACGAGCTCATCGCGCAGGTGCTGGAGCGCGACCCCAGGGGTGTCGCGCTGCTGTTCGCGTCGCAGTACGACGTCGTGACCCAGGCATTCGCCGCGCGCTTGTCCGAGGTCCTCAAGCGCCACGGCCTCGATTTCTACGAGCGCGTGTGCTTCAGCCGCGGCAACATACAGCACGCCGATTACCTGCGCATCAACGCGCTTTGCGACGTGATGCTCGACACCCTGCTCTGGTCGGGCGGCAACACCACGCTCGATGCGCTCGCGAGCGGGCTGCCGGTGGTGACGCTGCCGGGGGAGCTCATGCGCGGGCGGCAGAGCCAGGCGATGTTGAAGACGCTCGGCCTGGACGAGCTGATCGCCACCGACATCGAGAGCTACATAGAGAAGGCCGTGGCGCTGGGCCGCGACCGCGAGCGCCGCATGGCCATCTCGGAGCGCGTCGTCGCCAACCGCCATGCGCTTTATGAGCGGGACGAGCCGATCCGGGCGCTCGAGAGTTTCTTCGAGCGCGCGGTACGGGACAAGGGGGCGAGCTAGGTGATCTTCCAGCCGTGCGTGGCGAAGAAGCGCCACGCCGAGCGCAGGAACCACGCGACATGGCGCAGGCCCTTGCGCGACGCCTCGCCGCCGTGGTGCACGATGCGCGCCGCGGGCACGTAGGCGACGTTCGCTTCGCGGCCCAGGCGCAGGCTCAAGTCGTAGTCCTCGAAGTACATGAAGAAGCGAGGATCGAATCCGCCCAGGCGGCGAAAGAGCGCGGAGCGCACCAGCATGAAACACCCGCTCGCGAGCGGAACCGGCGCGAACGCGCGGTCGTTCGGCAGGTCGCGCATTTCGTAGTCCGCGAGCTTTTTCTCGAAGCGCTTGCGCAGGAAGGCCGGCGCGAAGCCGCGCAGGAAGAGCACCCACACCGACGGATAGCGCTTGCAGAGAAACTGCGGCGCGCCATCCGCGCCGCTCACCGCCGGCGCGACTACGCCGATGCCGGCATCGTCCCGCAGGGCCGTGAGCGCCGCGGCGAGCGCGTCGCGCTGCAGCTCGACGTCGGGGTTCATGACGAGATGGAAATCGGAGGCGAGATGCGGCAAGACGAGGTTGTTGGCCCGTCCGTAGCCCACGTTTCCGTGGCCGTGGATCATCTCCACGCGGCCGGTCGCGGCGAACGAACCGGCGGCGCGCCGCACCTCCTCGAGCAACTCGGGGGGGCCATTGTCGGCGATGAAGAGCGTGGCCTCCGAGAGCAGGCCCGCGGCGCGCGCGTGCTCGACGCTCGCGGCGAGGGAGCGCACCGCGCGCTCGAGGAGCGCGGGATCGGGATGAAACGTGACGACGGTGGCCGAGAAGCTCGGGGCAGGCATGGCGCGAGGGTAGCCCGGGCGCGAGCGCGGCTCAAGCGCTAATACGGCAGGCGGGTGATGGACTTGGTGCCGGTGGTGCCGTTGATCGAATACGTCCAGGTGCCATGGTTGGCGTCGGAGAAGCTGAGCGTGCCCGTGCCCACTGCTTTGCGCATCACGCGGGAGGGGTCGAACGCGCCGTCGAATCCCGGGCCGGCAGTGGCGTAGATGTCGCCCGAGGCGGTGGTTGATGAGGTCCACGTTGCGCCCGGCATGTGGTACCACACGCGCTTGCCGTTGGAGCCATAGGTGTACCAGATCGCGAAGACGTTGCCCGATGCGTGCTGGATCACGTTGATGCCCCAGCCCGACTCGTTGGCGTTCCACCACATGTCGGTATAGTCGATCGCGGGTGCGGCGGTCGGGCTGAGAAAAGTGCGCAGCGCCGCGTACACCTGGTCGAAGCGCGAGAAATTATCGGTGCCGTTCGGGTTCGAGCACAGCGCCGATCCACCCCACAGGCCACCGCGCAGCAGGTATTGCGAGCCGTCGAAGCTGAAGAGGCCGGCGCCGCTGCTCCCGCCTTCCGTCGTACCCGAGTCCCAATGGATTTCCGAGAAGGGCGCGGTGGCCCCTCCCGGAACCGGCGGAGACGAATAGCGCAGCACCGAGCCCTCGGAGACTTTCTTCAGGTCTCCCGCGGGGTGGTGGATGGTGATGACCGATGCGCCCACGGCGACCGCGTTCGGATCCCAGCCGGCGAAGAAGGAGCCGGCGGGCGCGGAGTCGTTCAAGCGCAGGAAGAGCACGTCGGCGCCGGGGTTGTTGTAGATGTAGGTCGCACCGCCCGTGAGCTGCGTGGACGGCGGCGCGCTCTTGGCATTGCACGAGACCGCCTCGAAGGACCAGAGCGTGTTGAGCGTGTTGGCTATCGACTGCATTTGCGAAGCGCTCTTGAACGGCAGCGATTCGTTCTCGAAGCAGTGGTTGGCGCTGAAGAACCACGGCAGCTGCGTGGCCGCGGAGGTGTCGTTCACGAGCGTGCCGGTGCACAGGAAGAGCGTGGAACCCTCGTTGAAGATCATCTGCGCGACGGCGCTGCGCGCGTTGAGGAACGGCGTCGAAGAGGAGAGCATCGAGCACTTGATGTCGACGTTGCACGACCCCGCGTCCCCGATGTCGACCACGCGCTTGACGAAGCCGCTCGCAACCGTGGTGAAGAGGTGGGAGACGCCGGTGAGCTTGAGGGGAAGCGCGCGCGGATCCCGGCTCGCGGGAACGAAGAACTCGACGGTCTGCGTCTCGCCGTCGGTGACGGGAGACCACCAGGCCGCGGTGCGGTCCCTGATGTCGCCCACGCGCACCGGTCCCACCAGGCGATCGGGCGCATCGGAGCCGAAGAAAACCATCTCGACGTCCTCGGGCACGCCGGCCAACGCGATCGCGAGGCGCAGCGCTCCTGCTTGCGGAGAGCTCATCGCGGCCTGGGCCGCGAAGCCACCGGGGACAGGCTTCCATGCGAGGTCGCGCGCCGTGGGCAGCGCGGTGGAGCTCGCGATGGGACGCACCACGCCCACGGCGAGGCGCTTCTGGTTCCCGAGGTTGTTGCGGCGCAGCTGCGCGAGCTCGGTCACGTCCACGGGCGACAGGCGCACGTCGGCGAGCCCCTTCGGCGCGATGCGAAGCCTGGGCGCCGCAACGGCGTCCTTGCGCGTGAGCGATGGCTCGCCGGGCACCACCGGCAGTTGCGCCATGGCGCCGGTTGCGCCGAGGAGCAGCGCGGCGGCGCCGAGCCGGATCAATCGCATCAAAATGTTACGAAGCATTTCTTCCAATGAAAGCGCGTCGACCGCCTATTTTGCCGCACCAGGGAGCCCTTGAGATAGGGACAATTCCACAGCTGAACGTAGGAGCATGCCTACGCTTTTTCAAGGGCCGTTTCCAGCAACGTGCGGGGGGCGCGTTGCGTTGACGCTTAGGCGAGCTCGGGGGCGAGCGCGGCGATGGCGCAGCGCACGTCTTCGACTTCGATCGCATGCATGCAACGCGGCGAGGGGCACTCGCGGATCGAGCGCGTGCAGCGGCGCACCCATTCCACTTTGCGCTTGTAGAGGATCGGCTGGTCGCGGCACGGGAAAGGATCCACGATCGCCGCCCTCCACGGGGCGTTGCGGAAGAAGCGCCCGCTGCCCACGAGCTGCGGCGTGCCGGGCCCGAACAACGTCACCGTCGGCGTGAACGTGATGCGGCCCAGGTGCGAGATCCCGGTGTCCGGCGTGACGAGGATGCGGGCATTGGCGAGCAGGTGCCACATCTGCGCGAGGTCGAGCATGCCGGCGAGCGAGCGATAGCGCGCACGCGGGTCGCACTCGGCCACGAGATTCTCCTCGCCGCGCCCCGCGCTCCACACCACCAGGAGGCCGCGCGAGGAGAGGTGATCGGCGACCTGCATCCAGCGCTCGGGAAGCCAGCGCTTGAGCAGCGTGCTCGTCCCGAGGTGGATCACCGCATACGGCTGCGAGGGCATCTCGAACGGCGCGAACGCGGGGGCGGGCCACTGCAACGGGTCATAGGGCGGCGGCTCCGGCCCTTCGATCAGCCCCGCGGCCATGTCGCCCCAGGTATCGGGCGTGTCGGGATAGCGGTGCAGCTCGTCGAGCAGCAGGTTCTTGTAGCGCGGCGAGTCATCGTCGAAACCGACGATCCAGCGCGATCCCGCGGCGCGCGCGAACCAGCCGTAGCGGTTATCTCCCGGAACGATGGCGAGGTCGAACCCGCCGGGGCGGCGAAAGCCCGCGAGCGTGCGCGCGTTCTTGGGGTCGTACTCGATGGCCTCGATCTCCCACGGGCGGCTCGCGTACAGCGGCAGCATCGCCGGGGAAACGGCGGCGACGATCTCCGCGCGCGGCCAGAGGTGCCGCGCCTTCGCGAAGAGCGGCGACATGAGCAGCGTGTCGCCGATCATCTTCGGATGGTGCGCGATGAGCACGCTCGCGGGCTCGCAGGGCGCGGGCTCGCGATCGAAGGCGTGGCCCAGCGCTGACATCACGATGCGCGAGCGAGACAGAAGACGGCTGGACATATGAGGCTCACTATAATGCATCCATGACGGCGGACACGAACGCTCTCGCGACCGAATTCGCGACCTTCCGGGAGAGGCGCGAGCGCAGCGCCTACGTCGCGCGGCGCTTCGCCGGTTACCTCGGCGAGGCGGTGCTCGACGTGGGCTGCTACGAGGCGCCGCTGCGCGGTCTCATCGGCCCCGATCGCTACCTCGGGATCGACATCGCCGGCTCACCCGACCTCGTTATCGACCTCGATACGCCGAATTCGTTGCCGTTCGGCGACAGTACTTTCGCCTCGGTCCTGTGCATCGAGGTGCTCGAGCACCTCGACAACCTGCACCACGTCTTCGACGAGCTGGTGCGCGTGGCGAGCCGCCACGTGATCGTGTCGCTTCCCAACTGCTGGCGCGATGCACGCCGCCCGATCGAGCGCGGCAAGGGAGCCTTCGCCCACTATGGGCTGCCGCCCGAGCGCCCGCTCGACCGCCACAAGTGGTTCTTCGGCTATGCCGAGGGGCGGGACTTCCTGCTCGCCGCGGCCGCGCGGCACGGCCTCGAAGTGGTGGAGCTCTTCGGCACCGAGCAGCACCGCAACATCTTGTTACGCGCGTGGCGGCGCCTGCGCTACCCCGGCGTGCGCTACCACAACCGCTATGTCCAGACGGTGTGGGCGGTTATGCGCAAGCCCGGCGCGCGCGGCTGAAGACGCCCATCATCGCCTCGATCATCGTTTCCTCGCCGAGGTGCGCGCGCGCGTGCTCGAGCGCCGCGCTGCCCAGCGCGCGAGCGCGCGCGGGATCGTCGAGCAGCGCCCCCAACGCGTTGGCGAGAGCATGCGCATCCGAGGGCGCAACGAGCAGCCCGGTGCGCCCGTCGGCGATGAGCTCTTCGATGCTGCCCACGGGGGTCGTCACCACCGGCAGCGCGCACGCCATCGCCTGCGCGAGCGCCTGCGGGACGCCCTCGTTGGCGTAGGAGGGCAGGCAGAAGAGGTCGAAGGCGCGCAGCCACGGGGCGACGTCCTTCTGGTTGCCCGCGAAGCGCACGCGATCGGCGATGCGAAGCTCGGCCGCCCGGCGCTCGGTGGCTTCACGCACCGGCCCGTCGCCCACCACCACGAGGACCACATCGGGGCGCGCCATGCGCTCGATCGCCTCGAGCAGGAAGCGGTGGCCTTTCCAGCTGCGCAGCGTGGCGACGATGCCGACGATCTTCGCCGCCGCGGGCAGGCCGAGCGCGGCGCGCGCGGCGTTGCGGTCGCCGGGCGCGAAATGCGCGAGATCGATGCCGGTCGGAATCGAGACCACGCGAGCCGCATCCACGCCGGTCTCCTCGATCACCTGCGAGCGCAGCTTCTCGCCGGTGGTCACGATCTGCGCAGCGCGGCCGTAGAGCCAACGCGTCGCGGCGTTGCGGGGAACGGGCGACGAGATATGACGCGTCCGCACGATCGGCGGCGCGGCGCCTCCCAGCGTCCCGGCGAGTGCGACGAGCCAGCTGTCGGTCGAGCTGTGCGTCTTGACGACGTCGAAAGGGCGCGAGGCGAGGAAACGGCGCAGCGACGCGAGTCCCGCAAGGCCCTTGCGCGCGACGGGAAGCGGCACGATCGGCACGCCGTACCCCGGCGCCTCGGCGTAGATGCGCGCTTCGGGAGGTGCGGCGATCAGGACGTCGTGCCCACGCCGCGCCACACCGCGCGCCTCGGTGAGGATGCGGATCTCCTGCCCGCCCCAGCCGAGCGAGGATTCGGTGTGGAGGATGCGAAGCGGTGCCGCGCTCATGCGCCTGCGAATTGCAGGCGATGCAGTCCCGCGTACATGCCGCCGGCGGCCACGAGATCGCGATGCCCGCCGACCTCCACGACGCGGCCCTGCGAAAGCACCACGATGCGATCGGCCTTCTCGATGGTGGAAAGACGGTGGGCGATGACGATGGTGGTGCGGCCCTTCATGAGCGCTTCCAGCGCGGCCTGCACCGCCCTTTCGCTCTCGGTGTCGAGGGCGGAAGTCGCCTCGTCGAGGAGCAGGATCGGCGCGTCCTTCAGGATCGCGCGCGCGATCGCGATGCGCTGGCGCTGTCCCCCGGAGAGCTTGGCGCCGTTCTCGCCGATCTGAGTGGCGAGTCCTTCGGGCAGGGTGTCGATGAATTCCATCGCATGCGCGGCCCTCGCGGCGCGCACGATGTCGGCCTCTTTCACGTCCCCGCCGCGGCCGTAGGCGATGTTCGCCGCCACCGTGTCGTTGAAAAGCACGACGTTCTGGCTGACGAGCGAGACCTGGCGGCGCAGGCTCGCGAGCTTGAGCGTCTCCAGGTCGTGCCCATCGAGCGTCACGCGCCCGGAGTCGGGACGGTAGAAGCGCGGCAGGAGGTGGATCAGGCTCGACTTGCCGCTTCCGGAGGCGCCGACGAGCGCCACCGTCTCGCCGGGCTGGATCTCGAGGCTCACGTGGGTGAGCGCGGTGCGCGTGCCGCCCAGGTAAGAGAGCGAGACGTCGGCGAAGCGGATGGCACCCCGGGCTCTCTCGATCTCGATCGTCCCGCGGTCCTCCTCGGGTGTCTCGTCGATCAGCTCGAAGACGCTCTCGCACGCGGCCAGCCCCTTCTGCAGCTGCTCGTTCAGGCTGGTGAGGCGCTTCAACGGCTGCAGCAGCATGCCGGTGGCGGCGATGAACTCGATGAACTGCCCGACGTCCGTGGAGCCGGCGAACGCCTGGCCGGCGGCGAAATAGATGATGGCGGCGATGGCGCACGCGACGATGAGCTGCGTGACCGGCACCGTGCCGGCGGCGGCGACGGCGTGCTTCATGTTGAAGCGCCGGATTCTCTGCCCCGCCTCCTCGAATCTCTTGCTCTCGTAATCCTGCCCGCCGAAGACGCGCACCACCCGCTGGCTGGCGATCGACTCGTCGAGCACTTCCGCGATACCGCCGATGGCGCGCTGCGTCTCGCGGCTCATCTGCCGCAGGCGCTTGCTGAAGGCGCGCACCACCAGCGCGATGGGCGGAATCACCACGAACGCGATGAGTGTGAGCTTCCAGTTCGACCAGAGCAGGATCGCGATGAGTGCGACGATGGTGACGGTGTCGCGCACCAGCACCGTGAGCACGCTCGTGGAGGCGGCGGCGAGGTTGTTCACGTCGTTGGTGAACTTGGTGACGAGCTGCGCGGTGGCGATCTCGTCGAAGAAGGCGCTCGGCAGGCGCAGCACCTTGGCGAACATCGCGCGCCGCAGGTCGAGGATCACTTTCTGGCTGACCCACTGCGTCGAGTACCCCGAGACGAAGCTCGCCACGCCGCTCACGAAGAACACCGCGACGATCCCCAGCGGCAGCAGGATCGCGAGCTCCCGGTTGCGGCGCACGAAGAGCTCGTCGATGAGCGGGCCGGTGAGCTTCACGAGGGCCGCGTCGGCGAGCCCTCCCACGATCATCGCGAGCACGCCCGCGGCGAGCGCGGCGCGGTACGGCCACACGTGCTTCAGCAGGCGCAGGTAGAGCTCGCGGCTCGAGGCGTGGGGCTTCGTCATGGCGCCATTATCGGTGAAGCAGGCTGCGGTAGAGCGCGAGGTATTCCTGCGCCATGCGCCGGGGCGTGAAAGGCGCGACGGCGTCGCGCGCATTGGGGCCCAGCCGCGCGCAGGTCGCGGGGTCGAGTCGCGCGAGCGCTTCGGCCCATCCCGCGACATCGAGCGCGTCGCGCACGAAACCGTTCTCGCCCTCGCGCACGATCTCGGAGGCGCCGCACCGGGGCGTGGTGACGACCGGGAGGCCGCTCGCCATCGCCTCGAGCGCGGCGTTGGGGAAGGGATCGTAGAGCGTGGCGAGGGCGAAGCTGTCGGCCGCGGCGAGGTAGGGGCGCACGTCGGACACCGATCCCACGAAGCGCACGCGTTCGCCGACGCCGAGACGGCGCGCCTCGGCGGCGTAGCGCGCTGCGCGCTTGTCGCGGCCGACGACGACCGCCCACGCCGCGGGCTTCACGCGCGCGAGCGCGGCGAGGAGTGCCGCGAGGCCCTTGCGCTCGAATCCCGAGCCCACGTGGAGCACGACGTTCGCGCCATGCGGAATGCCGAGCTGCTGGCGGACCGCGGCGCGCATCTCGCCCTTGAGCCCCGGATGGAAGACGGCGCCATCCACGGCGTTGCGGATCAACACGAGCTTTTCGACGGGCGTGGCGAAGCGAGTGCCGATCTCCTTGCGCACCATCTCGGAGTTGCAGATCACGGCCTTCAGCCGCGGGGCGGTGAAGAGCGCTCGCTCGGCGGCGAGCAGGTAGCGGTGGTGCGGGCTCATGCGCGTGGCGAGCGCGGCGAGCGGCGATTGCACGCGCGAGCGCTGCGCAAGCCATTCGGCGTGTACCCCGTCCCCGGCGCGATACACGTCGCAGCAGGCGATGCGCTCGTGCGACTGGACGAGGTCGAAGCGCCGCCGCGCGAGCTCGCCGCAGACGGCGCGCGCGAAACCCCAGTCGCGCCACAGGCTGCCCCAGTGGAACGGGTCGATGACGATGGCGGTGCCGTCGTGGTCGGGCCAGTGGCGCGTCACGATGGTGAGCGAGGCGCCTTCGGCGCGCAGTGCGGCGACTGCATCCTGGACGAAGCGCTCGGCGCCTCCCGAAGGATCATAGCGGCTGCGAACCAGCGCGACGCGGGGAGCCAGGCTTGGAGAGGCCGCGAGCAGAGTGGACATGGGGCCGGAAAGTATAATCGCCTGCCACCATGCACGACCTGAATGCTGAGTTTCTTCACGGCCAGCGGTTGAGGAGGGAGGGGCGCATGCAAGAGGCCCTCGCCGTCTTCAATGACCTGGTGCGCCGCTTCCCGAAGGTCGCCGGGCCGCTCGAGCTGCGCGGCGTCACCCTGTGCGGCCTCGACCGCTTCGACGAGGGCCTCGCCGACGTGCGCGCCGCGCTCGAGATGGAGCCGCGCAATGCCGACTTCCACTCCGACCTGGGGCTGCTGCTCTTCACGCTCGGCCGCAAGGAGGATTCGCGGGCCTGCCTGCGGCGCGCCCTCATGCTCAACCCCGGCCACACCGAGGCGCTCGTCAACTGGTGCCTGGCGCTGAAGGAGGAGGGCGATTTCGAGGGCATCGAGCGCACCGCGCGACGGCTGCTCGCCGCACACCCCGGCATGCCGCGGGCGAACAACCACCTGGCCAACGCGTTGCTTTCCCTCGGGCGCTTCGCGGAGGCGTGGGAGCCCTTTGGCCGCAAGCCTCCCGAGGGCTTCAATCCGCGCGATGCGAGCGTTCGGGTCGGCGTGCCGCACGCCGACCACCTCCCGGGCGCGCCCTCGCCGATCGTGGTTCACGCAGAGCAGGGGCTGGGCGACGTCCTGTTCTTCCTGCGCTTCGCGCCCCGCCTGAAGGCACTCGGTCACCGCCTCGCCTTCTGGGGTGACGCGAGGCTGCATCCGGTCCTCGCGCGCAGCGGCATCTTCGAGCATTTCCTGCATCCGGATGCGACACCCGCCGCGGGCATCCCCGTGGTCTGGGCCGGAGACCTGCCCGGATTTCTCCATGCGACGGATCCGAGCGCCTTTCCTGCGCCGTTGCCGCTCGAACCCGATCCGAACCAGCTGGCCGCGGTCCGGCTCGAGCTTGCGCGATTCGGTCCTGCGCCGTACGTGGGCCTCTCGTGGCGCGCCGGCTCCCAACGTCGCCGGCTCGTGCTCTCGAAGGAGATCGACA
>JBGOST010000029.1:0-10651 GCA_041476125.1 Usitatibacter sp.
CGAGCTGCGCCAGGCCGATGTGATCGTGCTCGGGCTGCCGATGTACAACTTCGGCGTGCCCTCGACGCTGAAAGCCTACTTCGACCACATCGCGCGGGCCGGCGCCACGTTCCGCTACACCGAGAAAGGACCGCAGGGCCTCATCACGGGAAAGAAAGCGTACGTGTTCGCGGCGCGGGGCGGCGTCTACGCCGGAACGCCGCTCGACACGCAGACCAGTTATGTGCGCGATTTCCTGCGCTTCATCGGCATCGACGACGTGGAGTTCGTCTACGCCGAGGGCCTCGCGATGGGCGATGCGGCCAAGGCCGCGGCGCTGGCCAAGGCGAGCAGCGCCATCCAGGCCCTTTCCGCCCGCGAGCTCGAGCACGTGCCTTACGCCGCGTAACGCGGGGAGAATTCGCGCGGGACACTGGTAGTATTCCGGTGTCCCGTAGCGTTTTCTCCCCATGTCGCTTCGCATCTTCCTGCTGCTGGCAGGTCTGCTCGCTTCCATCGCTTCACACGCGCAGCGTGCTGCGCCGGCCCCGGCCGCAACACCGCCGCCCGCGCTCTCCACGGCCGCTGAGCGTGTCTATGAGATGGCGAAGCCGCGCATCCTGCAGATTCGCACGCTGCTGCAGGCGGCGGGACGCCAATCGAGCCTCGGCTCGGGGTTCCTCGTCACCGCGGACGGCCTCGCGATCACCAACTACCACGTCGTGTCGCGCTTCGCGCTCGATCCACGCACCTACCGGCTCGAATACCTCGCTCCCGACGGCGCCAAGGGAGCGCTCAAGCTGCTCGCCATCGACGTGGCGCACGATCTGGCGGTGGTGAAGGTCGAGCGCGCCGGCCTGCCGTTCTTCGACTTCGACCCGCGCGCGATCGCCGGGCGCCTTCCCAAGGGCGAGCGCATCTACGCCATGGGCAACCCCCTGGACCTCGGCTTCACGATCATCGAGGGCACATACAACGGCCTGGTGGACAAGAGCTACGACGAGCGCATCCACTTCTCGGGCGCGATCAACCCCGGCATGAGTGGCGGGCCGGTGGCGGGCAACGACGGGCGGATCGTCGGCGTGAACGTCGCCAAGAGTGTCGGCGGCGAACAGGTCGGGTTCCTGGTTCCGGCGAAATTCGCCGCTGCGCTCCTCGAACGCGCGGTGAAGGGACCGCCGCTCGTGATCGACAAGGCGCGCGAGGAGGTCGGCCGCCAGCTCGATGCCTGGCAGGCCGTGTTCTACGAGTCCCTCAAGACGCAGGGCTTCCGGAGTGCCACGCACGGCCCGTATCGCGGGCTCGAGAGCTCGGCGCCGTGGATGACGTGCTGGGCGTCGACCAACACCGACCAGCTTCCCAAGCCACGCGCCGCGATCAACACCACGCGCTGCTCGAGCGCCACCCAGATCTTCGTCTCCGATCGCATCCTCACCGGCCGCGTCGATCTTTCGTACTCGTACTACAAGTCGATCGACTTGAACGCGTTCCAGTTCGCCAAGGAGCTCTCGCAACGCGCCACCGGCTCCGGCTTCGATTCGCGCGGCGGCAAGCGCTTGACGGAGCAGGAGTGCCGTGACGATTTCGTCGCCGCCGGCACCGGAGCCCACCCGCCGTTGCGCGTGACGTGGTGCATGCGCGCCTACCGCGAGTTCGAAGGCCTGTACAACGTGACGCTCCTCGCGCTCACCCAGGACCGCAGCCGCGAAGCGCTCCTCGCGCAACTCACCATGCAGGGCGTCTCCCATGCCAACGCCGTGGCGCTCGGCCGGCGCTTCCTCGAGGCGATCGAATGGCAGCGGTGATGTGGATCGAGGTGTTGTCGCGCAATGGCGAGGTCGCCGCGCGCGAGCGCATCGAGGCGAGCGAGGCGAGCATCGGGAGGGCGTTCGACAACGACGTCGTCATCGACGACCCGCACGTAGCACCCCATCACCTGCGCGTTTCCCGCGGCGAGGATGGCGAGCTCGTCGCCGAGGACCTGGGGACGCTGAACGGCCTGTTCACCGAGCACGGCGCGGCGCGCGTGCCGCGCCTCTCGCTCGCGAAGGAGCCGGGAATCCGCATCGGGCGCACCATCCTGCGCGTGCACGACGCCGCGCACCCCGTCCCCGCGGAAAAGCTCCTCACGCCGCCGCGCGCGCATGCCCGATGGGCCGCGGGGCTCGGCGTGGCGCTCTTCGTCATGCTGCTGGCGATGTCGTGGCTGAATCTCACGACCGAGCCCAGCGCGAATCACCTGCTGTTGCCGCTGCTGGGGCTCATCACCGTCATCGCGTTGTGGACGAGCCTCTGGGCGGTGCTCTCACGCGTCTTCTTCGGCCAGGCGCGGTTCGCGTTGCAGCTGCGCATCGCCGTCACCGCGTGCATCGCGCTGGTCCTCTGGGACCAGCTCACCGAGTCGCTCTCGTACTCGCTCGCCTGGCGCGACATCGCCGAGTACGGCGGGCTCGGCGCCTGGGCGGTGCTCGCCGCCGCGTGCTGGGGCCACTTGCATGCGATCGGCCCGAAGCACATGCGCGCCGCGATGGGATTGGTGGTGGCGCTCATCGCCGCGGGAGCGATGCTGCAGTATTTCGGCAAGTCGGAGACGCGCAAGCTGGTGGGCCAGCGCGCCACGCTGGGCGATTTGCGCCCGCCGGTTTTCCGCATGCTGCCGCTCGCGAGCGCGGACGATTTCTTCAGGAAGGCCGAGGGTGCCAAGCAGAAGGTCGATCTCGCGCGTGTGAAAGACCCGCTGCCGGGGGGATTGCTCTCGGAATTCGATCCTTCGGACTAGGATCCCCGCAACTTCCCTCGCTTTTTCGGGGCACTGCTTTCACTCTCGGGTTCATCCGGCGCCTTCGGAGCACGGCCCGTCGCGTCCTGGAACCAGGCGATGGTGCTGACGACGACAAAGACGCCCAGCCAGACAAACGGGAACAGCACGAACCCGAAGGCCAGGATCCACGTGGTGGCATCGACATTCCGATTGCTCCCCATGTATACGGTCAGGTACGCGAGGAAGATCAAAGCCGCCACGCCGAACGAGAAAAGCCCCGGATGCTTTCTCATGCGCCATCCCGGTACCTGGACTGAAGCTGCTTCACCTCCCGCCATTCGAGATAGCGCAGGAATCCCGCGATCGACAATGCCACGACCGTCATCGCCAACAGGATCAGGAACCCGATCCAGTTGAACTCGACCAGCCACGTTGTCCGGTAGGTATCCAGCCCGTGGCCCGAGTGCACCTTCTCGATGCCCGTCAACACCATGGCGAGGAGCCCCCCGAAGGACGCGATGCCGAGCAGGGCGAAGCCGATGCGCATGAAGCGACGACTGTTGCTCATGGCATGAAGCGTACATCGGCAATCCAGTTGCGGGTTCGGCGGGCAAGGCGGGACTGCGTTTCCTCGCCTTCGAAGCTGGCGGCCGCCCGGCGAAGCAACGCGGGCTCGACGTTCTCGAACGTGTTCACGTTGACCACGGCGTAGGTGCGGCCTTCGATATCGCTGGTCACCAGCGGCACCACGCCACACTTCGAGCACACGTGGAATTCAGCGGTGCGGGTTCCGAACTCGTATTTCGAGACGAGCGACGGGTCGCTGATCGTGACCTCGAGCGTGGACCTGGGATTGGAGGTCCAGACCCCTCCATGCTTGACGCAGAACGAGCAGGTGCACGCACGCGCCGGGATCTCGGGCTGCTCACCGCCCCACTCGAGGTTGAACGAGACGTTGCCGCAATGGCACTTGCCGGTGATTCGCATGAGTCTACGGCGCTGGAGCGCGCTGTTGAGCCTCCATCCATCGTACATCGGCAAGGACCACCGACGTTTCAACCTGTCTCGCAGGGATCGACCAGTAGGTCCGCAGCAAGCGATCCTTGTCGCTCTTCGAGACGACGGTGAAACCGTTGCGCCGATAAAACTCGATGGCCCACGACGCAGCCGCCCAGGTACCGATCAAAATGGGCTTGTCTGTGAGGCCCGTCACATGGCGAAGGAGCTGTGTTCCGACGCCCTTCCTCTGCAGGGTTGGCGCGACATACGCGTGGCGCACCAAGGCGACCGCTCCTTTGTCCTGGATCCCCATCACCCCGAGCAGGCGCCCCTCCTCCTCAGCGACCCAGAAAACGACGCCGGCAGCGATCTCGTTCACCAGCTCATCCATCGGCATGTAGGGCTCGTGCCACCGGTCGGCCGGGATCGCTTCCCGATAGGCCTGCGCGGCGTTGTTGATGATCGCGAACATCGCCGCCAGATCCGCTTGCGCGCTTTTCCGAATCAGCGCCATTCGGGTCAGGGCGAAAACCGCAATACGCTGCCTTTCTTGATGACAAGGTGGTGCGTATCGCTGCTTGTGAAAAGGAACCACGGCCTGTTGTTGACTCGAAGCGTGATGTCTTCGAGGACCTCGATCGCTGCAATCTCCTGGAACCGATCCGATGGGACAAGCGTTACCCGCACTCGCCCTCCGCCCTGGAGCTTCCGATAGACATTTCCCGACTCGCGATCGAACCAGTCCCAACTGAACCCACCCTGTGCGGCGGCACCAAGAAGGGAGCCTCGATCCCTCAGCCACAACCCGAAGCCCGTCAAGTTCTTCTCGCGATAGATGCTGCCGCCCGCGGCGAACCCGTTCGCGATCGGAAGCTCCATGACACGCCATCGATCATCACCGGTTCCTATCTCATGCACGAGAAGTTCCCGGACCGAATATTCGCGAGTTCCCTGGGCCAACAGGGTGCGCTGGCCGCCACCCGCCAGCTCGTACAACTCGTAGGCAAGCGACTCGGCCCTCGCCGCTACGGCGACAAGCAGCACCGCCGCTGATGCCATCAATCGCGCGGATCGAATCATTGGAGTCTTCAGTAGGGAGTTCCGTCCTTGCGAGTGAACCGCCACTTGCCCTCCGCAGATACGGCCTTGAGGTCGTCATCGGGATAGGAACCTTCGTCGCCAGGAGTCCTGTCACCGACCTCGAGGTAGATGACCTCCTCCGATGTCTCGTTGACCAGATGGTGCCCGTTTCCCGTTCCCGCATTGAAGCCGGCGCACATGCCTGGCGCCAACTTGGTTCGCCCCTCATCGGTGTGGAGCGTCGGACTGCCCTGCAAGATGTAGATGAACTCATCCTGCCGTGAATGAGCGTGGCGGAGGGCCGACATCGCGTTTGGCGCAAGGCGTGTGAGATTGACTCCGAAGTTCGCCAGGCCGAACAAGTCGCCCAGGGGGTGCTTCTGCCGGCCTGCCACTCGCGATGCAAACGGCTCCGGGTAGTTCGAGGGCTTGGCGCGCACCGGTGCTTCCATGGCGCGGATTGCAACGGGATACTTCGGCGATGGCATATGACTCTTTTTTCCGGCGACGCCAGCCGAAACCAGCTTCTCCGCGATTGTCCGGAACTTCGCGGCGTATCTGAGCTCTCGCGAAACAGACCATACAACGAGCACAAATAGCCCGAAGAACGCGATGGCCAGCGCCAGATAGTCGCGCTGAACCAAGCCATACACGGCCATGGCAAGCGGCGCCACCAGGACTGCGACATAGAACCACAGGCGATCACGATTGCCTCGATCGGTCGCGAAAAGCCGCAGAAGATTTTCTTCCTCAGGCGTCAGCAAGCCAGGGCTCCAATGACGGAGCAGCCGTCTCGCTCGATGTCGTGGCGGACGCTCTCCGCGAAGGTGCTCATTTCCGATGCCTGGCGACCGAATGCCCTGGTGAAGCTATTCTCAGAGCTGCGTTGCCAACTCTGCGGCCACCTTCCGGAGCTCGACGAGACTGTAGCGGCTCGTCACCGGGTTCACCTTGAGGCGGATCAGGCGGTTCGCTTTCAAGATCATGACCATGCGAATCACATCGCCACCAGTGAAATAGTGGAGTTCGGCGCCGCCTTCCATGCGAATGGCGTCCTCGGGACTCAGGCGGTTCGCTTTCAATGTCGAATACAAATAGGACCTGGCCGCCTCGGCGCTTTGGTATTCCTCATACATGTAGCCCAAGATCCCCGTCTTGCCTGTTGCAGGGTCGAGCCGATCGTCGCGAAAGGACGACTGGAAGGCCCTGGTTCCATCGTCCAGGTAGGACGTGACCTTTTCCAGGCTGCTCTTATTCCCCAATATGCGCTCGGCTTCCACGACATCGAGCGCGAGCCTCGGCTTCCAATCGATCTGGGGGCGAGTGAAGGGATCCTTGAATGGTGGCTGCGACAGGCAGCCTCCAGCGAAGACAAGGACCGCCAATGCAAAAAAGAGACTAGATGGATTCACGTCGCCTCCTCATCCGCTCGAACGCGTTGTCAGGTTGCACGCTGACGCTTGCGGGATTCGCGTTCGTTCCTGATTTCGGCGAGCACCTTGGCCGGCTCAATCGCCGTAACAGCTTCAGTCTCCCCGAACTTCTCCCGATTCACTCGGTACGTCGATCCAGAGGTTGTCCGCGACAACAGCCGCGCGTCCACCAATAGGCGGCGAAGCGTGACGTGGTCGATTCCATGCGGCTCGCAGAATGTGTGAATCCAAGCCTTGAGGATTTCGTTCACTTCACTTTCGCGATAGGCCCTCTTGGGCTCAAATTGCGCTGCAGCCAACGTTATCAGGAACTGCTGGTCTGACGGCCTCCTGGGCACGGCGGTCAAAGGCCCGTTCGCCAGCAGCCGTTTCAGGGCACGATGTGTTTCTTGGCGGAGCTGATTCATTGGTCGACGTGGAACCTGACAAGATATGGACGGCAAAACCGCCGTGATATTGGAATTCTGTTCGCGAACCAATGGACGGTCAACCGCAGATGATCAACTCCGGATGCTTCTAGCCTATCCAGCGCTGCCATCGAGCGAACGCGAAAAGAACCCCTGCGACGAAGAGCCAGCCGAAGATGGTCTTGTTGTGGCGGGCGAGCCATAGCGGCAGGTAAATATCGAAGTTGTCGCGGCGGTCTTCGGTATACCGAGCCGCCACGCGAGTCAGCGGGCAGGCCCAGCCATTGACAATCAGAATGCCGATTTCGAGGAACACGAGGGCGGCGAGAATGAGCACGTAGCTGAAGTGGCCCCACCACGCGGCCACCGGGATTGCGAAGATACATCCGGCGAAGAACGCCCAAGCGGCCGTGTGGGTCACTTTCACGGCGCGCAACGCCAAGTCTTGCCTCATCATCGATTCTCCGCCGGCTGGGCTATGTCACGGGTCATCAGCACCTCGCCAGGCTCGACCTGATGCTTCGCGCACTGGTCTGGCGAGGCGAGGGAGAAACCCAGCCGCTGAAGCAATCGCATGGAGCGATGATTTCCGTGCTTGAACACAGCGGACAGGCGGCGCACTTGGTAGTGGACGACAAGTTCGGAAATCATCGCCTGTACAGCCCGACGCGCGAGGCTGCGCCCCCAGTAAGCGCTGGACAACTCGTAGGCGATGGCTGCATGACCGCCGGAGCGAACCGTTGCCTGAACATAACCGATAAGCTTGGAAGGTGGAACGCGGATGACCCAATTCAGCCACTGTTCCTGGCCGTCGGCAGATAGCCGGGATTCCAGCTTCGTAAACCGCGCGCGCAACCATTCGAGAGACGGAGGCGGCTCGCTTTCGAACTCGTAAATGGCCGGGTCGCTAAGGACCACGAACATCTCGGCCGCGTGCGTCGCTGCCTGCGGTTCGAGCGTGAGGCCGGCAGTCTCGATGAGGCGCATATGCGCTCTAACGGCCGAGTTGAGCGGTCGAGGCAAGATCCGCGCCGCAGCCATGCTGGTTCACGGTCCGCTCGAACGCTTTGTCAGGCGTCACTTCGGCCCCTTGGCCCCGCTGGCGAGTACCGCCGGCATCGGAATTTCGAGTAGCGCCCCCGCGCGGAATTTCTCGGCTCCCTCCACAATGGCTTGGCGAATGCGCTCCCGGGCCGGACCGGCTTGGAGCTCGATCATCATTTCCAGGCGGACTGCGCACCTCGTGAGCGCGAGCACGTCGTTCGCCACCGGTGGACGAAACGCAAGAGGTATCTCCACCACGTGTGGATCGTCGAAACCCGCGGCGATGAGCTCCGCCACGCACGTCGCCGGATCACTGAAGCGAAACGGCGGCGGGGCGGGCGGCAGTGGAACATCCATTGTTCCGTAGGTCCGAATGGACTCGAGGACCAGCTGATGAAACTTCGATTTCCCGGGTGCGCACCACATCGAGAAGGCAAACCTTCCACCAGGCCGAAGAACACGGTGGGCCTCGCGCAGCGCCTTCCCCGGATCCGGGAGATGGTTGACTCCGAATGAGCAGATCACCCCGTCGAAGCTCTCGCTCTCGAAGTCGAGCGCCTCCGCGTCACCCTGCCGAAACGTGACAGCCGAATGAAGGCCTCTGGCTGTTTCCACCATCGCCTGCGAAAAGTCGAGTCCTATGGCACGCGCGCCCCGACCAGCAGCGGCGGCGGCACCATATCCCGGGCCACAGCACAAGTCCAGCATCAAAGTCCCTGCATGAACCGCGGTCGCGTCAAGAAGGGGCTCAATCGCATGCCGCGTAATTGAGCCAAATAACTTGTCGTAGCCGGCCGCATTCTCCTCCCACCCCGCGTGTTCCATGCCCTTGAACGAAGCCGGATCGTAAGAGGGCGCCATCGTCATTTGCGCCTTCGTGACGTCTAACGACCGAGTTGAGCGGCCGAGATGAGACTGCCACCGCAGCCACGCTGGCTCACGGTCCGCTCGAACGACAAGTCAGGCTTCATGCACCCTGGGCGCTGGGTGAGGCAAGCGAGAGGTTGGATAGCTCATCGCAGCTCCGATTGCAAAAACGGTCAACAGCGCGAAAGGCGGTCCCAGATGGCCGACGGTTGCGAGATTGTAAGAGAAATGCGCAGGAAGACCGACCGCGGCCGCTGCGAAAATGGCTGTAAGGCCAGCCCACCAGGCCCAGCGCAGCCCGCGCTGGATACCGAACCACGCAAGCGCCGCAACGGCGAGGCCCAGCGCCATCCCGTAGCCGGCGATGGCGATGTGCAGGTGCGAGATGTAATTCACAAGGTCCGGATTGAAGGCGCGGATCTGGGCTTTCGTTACGCCAACCTGTTCCAGCGAGATTCCTCGCTCGAGGAATTGATCGCTGAAATTGACGAACAGAAAGTGGATGTTGCTGATTATCTGCACTACTCCCACGAGCGCGATCAGCCGGGCTCCCCAACGGATCCTCGAGAGAGTTGCGCTTGCATCGGTAAGTTCTGTGTCCATGTCTGAGGCCTCCATGCCACCTAGTCCCAAGATGTTTCGTGCGAAGCGGTCCAACAAGATATGGACGGCAAACCTGCCGTGATATTGGAATTCTGTTCGCGAACAAATAGACGGTCAACCGCAATACTGCAGGCTTAGAATCTCGCAAACAGCTCGCGATCGAAACCCATGCCCATTGCGCTCGAATTGACTGGCGGTCGCGTTCCCGTGAAGGTGTGGACGCAGGACCTCGAGCCGCAGGCGCGCAGGCAGCTCGAGAACGTGTCGCGCCTGCCGATCGTTCACGGGCACGTAGCGGCGATGGCGGACGTGCATGCGGGAATCGGGGCGACGGTGGGCAGCGTCATTCCGACGAAGGGCGCGATCATTCCCGCGGCGACAGGAGTGGATATTGGTTGCGGGATGCACGCGGTGCAGCTCTCGCTCACCGCCAACGATCTCCCCGCCTCGCTGGGACGAATTCGCGGCGCGATCGAAGCCGCGGTCCCGGTGGGCTTCGACATGCATGTGGGAGCGAAGGGCAAGGGCGGCCGGCGCGAGAAGACCGCCAAGGGGATGCACCGGGACCTGAAGAGGATCGTCGAGCGCAATCCCCGCATCGCCACGATGCAGAAGAACTTCGAGGAAACCTGGGTGCGCCAGCTCGGCACCCTCGGCGGCGGCAACCACTTCATCGAGGTCTGCATCGACGAGTCGCGCAACGTGTGGATGATGCTGCACTCGGGATCGCGCGGCATCGGCAACGTGATCGGCCGCTACTTCATCGAGCGCGCGCGCCGCGAGATGGAGCGAAGCGACACTCGCCTGCCCGACCGCGACCTCGCGTGGTTCGCCGAGGGCTCGCCCGCCTTCGACGAGTATGTCGACGCCGTCCATTGGGCGCAGGACTACGCGCTGGAGAACCGCCGCGAGATGATGCGCGCGATCCTCGCCGCCCTCGAACCGCACCTGCCGCCGTTCCAAATCGTGGACGAGGCCATCGAGTGCCACCACAACTACGTCGCGCGCGAGACGCACTTCGGCGAGAGCCTGCTCATCACGCGCAAGGGCGCCATCCGCGCGGGCGCAGGCGAGCTGGGCATCATCCCCGGCAGCATGGGCGCGAAATCGTTCATCGTGCGCGGCAAGGGCAATGCGGAGTCGTTCTGCTCGTGCGCGCACGGCGCGGGGCGCCTCATGAGCCGCACCGAGGCGAAGCGGCGCTTTTCACAGGCCGATGTGGAGCGCCAGACCTCGGGTGTCGAATGCCGCAAGGACGCCGGCGTGATCGACGAGATTCCGGGAGCCTACAAGTCCATCGACGAGGTCATGGCGAATCAGTCGGACCTGGTCGACATCGTGCACACGTTGAAGCAGGTCGTGTGCGTGAAAGGATGAAACCTACTTCATCGCCTCGAGCTTGGCGAGATCGACGGAATTCACCGCGGACTTGAGCGACCCGAGGTCCACTCCGGTGCCGTCCGCCGCGACGACGAAGC
>JBGOST010000030.1:0-10628 GCA_041476125.1 Usitatibacter sp.
CCGACGAACTGCTTGTCGTTCGCTGGGTACGAGCCCAGGCCCATGAGGGTGTTGGTGACGGGGAAGCCGAGAATGCGCACGAGCTCGGTGACTTCGGCCGATGCATTGCCCAGAATGGCGCCGCCGCCCACGTAGATCATCGGCTGGCGCGCCTCCATCAGCAGGTGCAGCGCCTTCTTGATCTGCCCGCCGTGGCCCTTGGTCACCGGGCTGTAGGAGCGCAGGCTGATCTTGTCCGGATAGTGGAAATGCGCGGCCTGGTTCGAGACGTCCTTGGGGATATCCACGACCACCGGGCCCGGACGGCCCGTCGTGGCGATGTGGAACGCCTTCTTGATCGTGATCGCGAGCTGATTCACGTCCCTCACGAGGAAGTTGTGCTTCACGCACGGGCGCGTGATGCCGACGGTGTCGCACTCCTGGAAGGCGTCCTCGCCGATCGCCCGCGTCGGCACCTGGCCGGTGATCACCACCATCGGGATCGAATCCATGTACGCCGTGGCGATACCCGTAACCGCGTTCGTGACTCCCGGGCCGCTCGTCACCAGGGCCACGCCCGGCTTGCCGGTGGCGCGCGCGTAACCGTCGGCCGCGTGCACGGCGCCCTGCTCGTGGCGCACCAGGATGTGCTTCACCTTCTTCTGCTTGAAGATGGCGTCGTATATGAAGAGCACCGCCCCGCCCGGATACCCGAATACGTACTCGACTCCCTCTTCCTGCAGGCAGCGGATGACGATTTCGGCGCCCGTCAGCGTGGTGCCGGTTCCGGCGAGAGGGGGGAGCTGGAGTTCCATGCTAAGGCCTTGTAAATCGAGAGTTTTCCGGGGGCGAACCAAAGACATTAGCGGCTGGCCCCCGATTGGTCAAGCAAGAATTGCGGCACAGCAGCATGAGAAGGCGGCGGAGGGCGCGAAACGGGTTTGCTACCATTCCGCGCAAGCTTGCGCGCCATGCCCGCGAACCGGAGAGAAAACTGGCCACCCAGAAGGAGCTGTCCGACTTCCTCGCCTCCGTGGAGCGGCGCGCCTTCAAGCAGAGCGTGTTCTCCGTGCACGACGACGAGGCGGCGCTCGATATCGTCCAGGACGCGATGATGAAGCTCGCCGAGAAGTACTGCACGCGGCCGCCCGAGGAGCTGCCGCTGCTCTTCCAGCGCATCCTGCAGAATCAGATCCGCGACCACTTCCGGCGGCAGAAGGTCCGCAACACTTGGACCACCCTGCTTTCCAACCTCGGCATGGGAGGCGACGATGGCGACTCCGACCCCCTCGAAACCCTCGATGTCGATACCCATTCCAATGTGCCGGCCTCTCCCGCCGACCAGCTCGAGCAGTCGCAGGTATTGTCCGCAATCGAAGAAGCCGTAAAGGGGCTCCCGGAACGTCAACGCGAGGCTTTCATGTTGCGTTACTGGGAGGAACTAGACGTTAGCGAGACGGCCAAGGTGATGGGATGCTCGGAAGGCAGCGTGAAAACGCACTGCTCCCGGGCGACTCATGCATTGGCGAAAGTCCTGAGATCAAAAGGGATAACGCTATGAATGAAAAGGAATTTGCTGCAAAGCTCAAACCCTGGCTCGACCGTTCCGCGGCGGGCCTGGGAGAGATGCAGGCGACGAAGCTGAAGTCAGCCAGGTTGCGCGCCCTGGATGCCTTCCGCGAGCCGGTGCGTGTCTTCGGCCTGGTGACCGTGCCGGCTTCGACCGCCCAGACGATCCAGTACTCGGTCGTCCAGCGCAACCTGCTGTGGGTGCCGGTGGCCCTGCTGGTCGCCTTCCTCGTATTCCAATCCGCGCGCGAAACCGACTTGGGAGAGCTCGACGCGCAGCTGCTGACCCAGGAGCTGCCGCCCGACGCCTTCCTCGACCAGGACTTCCGCGCATGGCTCGGCAAGTCGCAGTACTGATCCTCGCAGCGGTTCTCGCCGGGGTGGCGCCGCGAGTCGGCGCCGCGAGCCCGGACCCCAGGACCCCGCAAACGCCGTGGGCGAGCCTGTCGCCGGAGGAGCGGCGCGTCCTCGCGCCCGTCGCCCCCGATTGGGAGCGCCTTCCCGGCTACCAGCAGCAGCGGCTCATTTCCTCGGCGCGGCGGTTTCCCTCGCTGCAGCCGATCCAGAAGGAGCGCTACGAGGAGCGCATCCGCGACTGGGCGGCGATGACGCCCAAGCAGCGCGAGGCGGCGCGCGAGGCCTACCAGGGGTTGCGCAAGCTTCCGCCCGAGAAGCAGCACGAGCTGCGCGAGCGCTACCTGAAGCAGAAGCGCGAGCGCGGTCCCGACGAGGGCCCGCGCCAACGCGAGCGGCAAGGTCCCCGGTGAGGACATGACCGCGCAGCGCGCGCCGGGGATTGCCCGCCGGCTCGCGTGCGCGTTGTACGACCTGCTCCTGGTCGCGGCCCTGGTGCTCGTTGCGACCTTTCCTTTCCTCGCCCTCCTCGGCGATGCGACTTTCGGTTGGCGCCGCAACGTGCTGCAGGCGTGGGTGTTGCTCGTGAGCGGGGCCTACTTCGTGGGCTTCTGGACGCACGGGGGGCAGACGCTGCCGATGAAGACCTGGCACCTGCGGCTGGTGCGCTCGGACGGCCAGCCGGTAGGCGTGGCCCGCGCCACCCACCGCTATCTCATCGCGCTGCTGGGCCTGCTCGCCGTGGGGCTCGGTTTCGCCTGGGCCTTCTTCGATCGCGACCGCCAGTTCCTCCACGACCGCCTCGCGCGCACCGCACTGGTCGACGCCCGGACGACGCAACGGTCCTAGCGCCTCTCCGCGTACACCAGCATCGCGGTGGCGACCAGGGCCGCGATCACGACCGGCGCTCCCGCGGAGAACAGCGGCGACCAGTCGTTGAGCAGCCCCATGTGGGAGAAGAGCCGGTTGCCGAAGTGGAATGCGAGCCCGATGAGAATTCCCATGACGATCTTCGCGCCCACGCCGCCGGCGCGCGCCGATTGCAGGGCGAAAGGAATGGCGAGGATCATCATCGCGATGGCGGCGAGCGGGCTCGCGAACTTGCTCCAGAACGCGATCTCGTAGCGCGTCGCCTTCTGCCGGTTCTCGCGCAGGTGCTCGATGTAGGCGCGCAGGTTCAACGCCGACATGCGCTCCGGGACGATCTTCAGCACCGAGAGGATGTCGGGGGTGAGCACCGAGCTCCAGGTCGCCTGCGGCAGGCGCTGCAGCACCGCGTTGTCGCCCTCGAATCGCGTGAGCTCGACGTTGGAGAGCTGCCAGCGATTGGGGCCCGCGTAGGTGCCCTTCTCGGCGCGGCTGATCGAGGTGAGCCGGAACGCGCTGTCGAACTCGTAGATGCGCAGGTTGAGCAGCGTGGTGTCGGCCGTCACGTCCTGGATGTTCACGAAGCTCTTGTCGTCCTTCACCCAGAACCCGGAGCGGAACTCGCGCGCCACGATCGAGCTCGTCGCCTTCAATCGCAGTCCCTTCGCCGCTTCCTCCGCATACGGCGTGACGAGCTCGCCGATCGCGAGCGTCACGAGCGCCAGGACGATCCCCGCGAGCCCCACGTGCATCGCGAGCTGCGCCAGCGACAGGCCCGAGGAGCGCATCACCGTGATCTCCGAATGCTCCGACATGCGCGCCAGCGCGAAAAGGGTGCCGATGAGTCCCGCCGCCGGGAGCAGCACGTAGGCGTGGGTCGGCAACGTGAGCGCGACGTAGCCCAGCAGCATGCTGAGCTTGTAATTGTTGCCCCGCCCGAAGTCGTCGAGCTCGCGTATCAGGTCGAAGAAGGCGAAGAGCGCGAGGAGCGCGGCGAGGACCAGCAGGCTGGAGCCGAGGATCTCGCGGGCGAAGTAGCGCGGCAGCATCGGTGGATCTTAAAGAAAAAGGCCCGCGAAAGGGCGGCCCTAGCGAATCTCCTCGGGGATTCCGAGAGCGGCGCCCCGCGAGTCCCACCACGCCCGCGCATCCGCTTGCGTCCAGGGCAGCATGAGCGCGATCTCGTCCAGCGCCGCCAGGACCTCCTCGATGCTCGCCGGCCGGTCGTTGCGATCCTTCGCGAGGCTTCGCGCCAGGAGCGCTTCGAGCGCCTTCGGCGCCGCGCTCGCGCCGCCCTGCGCTAGGGTCGGCGCCGGCTCGTTCAACACCCGGTAGACGATGTCGTGATCGGTTTCGCCCTCGAAGGCGGCGCGGCCGGTGATGGCGAAATAGGCGACGGCAGCGAGCGCGTAGATGTCGACGCGCGCATCGGCGTCCGCCGGATTGCGCAACCGCTCCGGCGCCATGTAGAGCGGCGTGCCGAGGATCTTCAAGTATTGCGTGATGTCGCGCGTATCCGGGTTGCGCACCTGTTTGATCAGCCCGAAGTCGACCACCTTCAGGACATCGTACTCGCCGCCGCGCGCGCACAACATGAGGTTATTGGGCTTAACGTCGCGGTGCACCCAGCCGCGATCGTGGGCTTCCTTCAGCGATCCGCACGCCTGGCGCATCGCGTGCACGACGCGCGCCACCGGCATCGCGCCCTCGGCGCGCACCAGACTCTCGAGCGAGATGCCGCGCACGTATTCCATGACGTAGTACCAACGGCCGTCACGGGTGACGCCGTGGTCGTAGACCTCGATCGTGTTCGGATGCGACAGCTGGCTGCAGAGCTGCGCCTCGCGCTGGAAGCGCGCCACCGCCTCGTCGGCCGCGAGATGCGCCTTGAGCACCTTCACGGCGACGGGCCGCTTGAGAAGCGCATGGCGCGCGAGAAACACATTGCTCGTGCCGCCCGAGCCGATCTCGCGTTCGATCCGGTACTGCCCGACGCGCGTCGCTTCGCGCATGCGCACGCGCACCGCCCAGAGCGACGTGCTCGCCGCCGCGGTCATGGAGATAAGCACGAGTGCTGCGAGCACGCCGAAAGCGACCTGCAGGTATTCCAGCGGCGCGTACGCCTCGGCGGCGCCGACCTCGACGGCCACGGCCATGCGCGCATCCGGCAGCCAACGCCATGCGCCGATCACTTCCGCGCCGCGATAGTTGCGGTACGGCTCGAGCAGCACGCCCTCGATGGATTCCTCGTGTGCGAGCGCCGCGATCGCAAGCGCGGTAAGCGGGCGCCGGGATTGCGGTTGTGCCGCTCGATAGCCGGCGAGCAGGTCGCCCCCGGGGTCACGGACCGGCACAGCCAATGACGCAACCTGCGATGCTTCGATCGCGCCGGCGGCAGCCAGCTCGCGCCCGTAGCGCGTCTCGGTGAGCAGTTGCGCGTCCTCGTCGAACGCATACGCGTCACGCGAGGTGCCGCCGCCCGTCAACGCGAGCAGCTTCGCGAAGCGTTCCGCGGCAATGCGCCCGAAGCCGAGGGCCGCGACCACGGTGCCATCTTCGGCGCGCACCGGCGTCTCCACCCAGGCGAGCGGCCCTTCGAAAGCGCTTGCCCCGGGCGTTCCCAGCCGGTCTCGTTCGCGCCAGGGACGCACGAAGACCGTTCGCCCTTCGAAGACCGGGGCCAGCTGCCGCCTGAAGCCCTCCGAAACGACGCGGCCGCAGTATTCGGGACGGGGCGAGGAGATGATCCGACCGTCGCGCGCGATCACATTGAACACCGAAGCCTCCTCCAAAGCCGCATAGGGGGCGATCTCGCCCTCGAGCGCAAGCTGGGGCGCGCGCGCGCAGACCGTGCCGCGCTCGGCGAGGCGCGCGAGAGCGGCCCCCGCGCGCTGCACGGGCGGCGTGGCACCCCACCTTTCGGCGTCGCGTTTCTTCTCGTCGATCCACAGCTGCATCGCGCGCGCCTCGGCCTCCAGCAGCGAGACGAGGCCGGCCGAGCGCACGTCGCGCAGCGAGCCGCGCACTTGCAGGTAGGTCCAGCCGCCGATCAAAGCCATGACGACGAGCGCGGAGAGCATCGAGTCGACAATCAGCCAGAAACGGCGCTGCGCCTCTCCGATCTGCGGGGCGTGGAACGGGCCGAGCGGCGCGGCCCTTTCCTCGGGTAGCGGCGTCAGCGGGGGCGCCATGGAACCGTGACGCTACCCTGCGGTGAGCGTGGCCTGGACCAGCTCGGCGACGGAGTTGACCTCGAGCTTCTCCATGATCTTCGCCCGGTGGGCCTCCACGGTCTTGATGCTGACGTCCAGCTTCTCGGCGATCTCGCGGTTCATCCGGCCGGCCACCACGAGCTCCAGCACCTCGCGTTCGCGCTGCGTGAGGTGGGCGAGGCGCTCGCAGCAGGCGCGCTTTCGCTCGTGCTTCGCGCGCGCATCCGCATCGCGCTTGAGGCAGTCCTCGACCACCGCCACGACGCGGCGATAGTCGAAAGGCTTCTCGACGAAGTCGATCGCCCCCTCCCTCACGGCCTTCACCACCCTGGGAACGTCGGCGCGCCCCGAGAGGAACAGCACGGGGAGCAGGACGCCGTGCTCCTTCAGGTATTGCTGCAGGTCCAGGCCGCTCATGCCCGGCATGTTGAGGTCGACCACGAGGCACCCGGGCCTGTCGCTCCGGTAGCTCTTGAGGAAGCTGCGCGCATCGGAAAAGACCTCGGTGCGCAGGCCGTGGCGCTTCATGAGCCACGCCAGCAGCTCTCTCGTGGAGCCGTCGTCGTCGACGACGAAGACGGTCGCCTCACTCATCGATGAGGATGCGCGTGGTCATGCTTTAGTCTAACTCCGCGGCCCGCGCTTGCAGTAAAGTCTGGCAACGGCGCCGGAGGAGACAAGCCGATGAGCAAGAAGGTCCTGATCGCCGACGACGAGCCCAACATCGTCACTTCGCTCGAATACCTGATGACGAAGAGCGGCTACGAGGTCGAGGTCGCGCGCAACGGCGACGAGGCGCTCGCGCTCGTGGAGAGCTTCATGCCCGACCTGGTGCTGCTCGACGTGATGATGCCGCGACGCAGCGGCTACGCAGTCTGCCAGAAGATGCGCGAGCGCCCCGAGTGGCGGCACATCAAAATCGTGATGCTCTCCGCCAAGGGCCGCGAGGCCGAGGTGAGCAAGGGCCTGTCGCTCGGCGCCGATGCCTACGTGACGAAACCGTTCTCCAACCGGGAGTTGATCGCGAGGATCGGCGCATTGCTCGCGGAAAACGGTTCGCCGCAAGCGCCATGAAGGCGGGGCACAAGTTCACGCTTTGGCTCGGCGCCTTTTTCGGCGCGGTCGTAGCCCTGATCGCCGCCGTCGCGGGGCTGGTCGCGGCCGGCCTCGCGCCGGAGGAGCAGCGCGTGCTGTGGCAGGTCCTCGAAGAGCGCGCGCAGCTTCTGGCATTCGTCGCGCTGATCCTGTTCTTCGCGTGCGGCTTCATCCTGCGCTGGCTCACCGCGCGCTTCGTGACGCCGTTGCGCGCCCTCGCGGAGCAGGCGCGGATCGCGTCCTCCGCCAACATCGAGCACCGCGTCGCGGTCGAGGGCGGGCCGGAGACGGCCGAGCTCGCGGCCGCGATCAACCGGCTCGGGGACGCGCACCGCGCCCAGCACCTCGACATGGGAACGCGCATCGCCGAATCGAATGCGCGCCTGGAGGAGGAGCGCAATCGCCTCGCCGCGCTCATGTCGGAGCTCTCCGAGGGCGTGCTGCTGTGCAACTCCGAAGGCCGGATCCTGCTGTACAACGAGCACGCGCGGGCGCTCTTCACGCCCACCGGCCCCGGCCCCATCTCGCAACAAAGCCCGGTGGGGCTGGGACGTTCGGTGTTCGCGTTCCTCGACCGGGACCAGGTCACCCACGCCCTCGACAAGATCCAGTACGGCCTCGACCGGGAACGCGAGGCTCCCGTCACCCGGTTCCTCACGACGGGCGCGGCCGGGGGCCTGGTGCGCGTGCGCCTCGCGCCTTTCCTTTCCGCCGAAGGGCGGATCGGCGGGATGGTGCTCACCCTCGAGGACGTAACAGCCGCATTCGGCCAGGAAGCGCAGCGACGATCGCTGCTGCAGGCGCTCGCCACGGGCGTGCGCCAGCCGGCGGCCAACGTGCGCGCCGCGGCGGAGAACCTGTTTTCGTTCCCGGAGATGAAGGACGAGGAGCGTGCGCGCTTCACCGAGATCATCGCCACCGAATCCCGCGGCCTGAGCGAGACGATCGACGAGGCGCTGCGTGCCTATGCCGATGCGCTCAAGGCCGGATTGTCGCTGGAAGAGATGCGCCTCATCGACCTGCTGGGTGTGGCGGGTCGGCGCATCGATGCGTTGCCCGGGCTTTCCGCGCGCCAGGAGACGATCGACGAATCCCTGTGGATCAAGGTCGACAGCTACGCCTTCATGCAGGTCTTCGCGTTCCTTGCCGAGCGCCTGCGCGACGAGTACGGAGTGCGCGAGATCGGGTTCCGGGCCGCGGTCAACGGCGGCTTCATCGAGCTCGATCTCACGTGGAGCGGGGCGAGCGCGACCGTCGACGCGCTGGCAGGCTGGGAGACGCTGCCGCTGCAGGTCGGCACCGAGCACACGCCGCTCGCGATCCGCGATGTCCTGGAGCGCCACGGCGGCGAGGTCTGGCACCAGTCGAACGCGCCTTCGCAAGCGTCCTGGTTCAGGTTTCTCATCCCGCTCGCCGAGCCCGTCGTGCCGCGGCAGCGGCGACGCATTCCCATGGCGAGCCGGCCCGAGTACTACGACTTCGACCTCTTCAAGAATGCCGACGCCGCCAAGGGGCTCGCCGGGCAGCGGCTCACCGAGCTGAGCTACACGGTCTTCGACACCGAGACCACCGGCGTGGAGCCTTCCGCGGGAGACAAGATCATCAGCATCGGGGCGGTGCGCATCGTCAACGGCCGCCTCCTCAAGCAGGAGATCTACGAGCAGCTGGTGGATCCACGGCGCTCCGTATCGAAGGAATCGGTGCGCATCCACGGCATCAAGGCGCGCGACCTCGCGGGCCAGCCGACGCTGCCTGAAGTGCTGCCCGCTTTCCACCGCTTTTGCGAGGACACCGTGCTGGTGGCCCACAACGCGGCTTTCGACATGCGCTTCCTCGAGCTGGGCGAGGCCGAGACGGGCGTGCGTTTCACCCAGCCCGTGCTCGACACGCTGCTGCTCTCGGCGGTGGTGCATCGCAACCTGCAGGATCACAGCCTGGAGGCCATCGCCGAGCGACTCGGCGTCCCGGTGATCGGCCGCCACACCGCGCTCGGCGACGCGATGGTTACGAGCGAGATCTTCCTCAAGCTCGTCGCCCTTCTCGCCGAACGCGGGATCGCCACCCTCGGGCAGGCGCTCGACGCGTCGCGCGAGACTTACTATGTGCGCCTGCAATACTGAGCGGCCCAGCGGATGACCAACCCGGCGATCGAGAAATCCGCCCTTCTCGAGCGGCGCCTCGCAGGCGAGCAGCAGACGCTCGCGCAGCCCCTGCGCACGCTCATCCAGAAGGAGCCCGTCGTCTGCCGCGAGGAGGCGAGCGTGCGCGAGGTCGTCGCACTCATGGATTCCCGCGACGTGGGATCGGTGGTGGTCGTGGACCCCTTCTCGCGCCCGATCGGGATGTTCACCACCAAGGATCTGGTCGCGATCGCCGCGCGAGGCCTCGACCAGCCCGTGGCCGGCGTCATGACCCGCTCGCCCTTCACCCTGCCGGCGCACGCGATGGCCTACGAGGCAGCGCTCGCCATGATGGGGCTGGGCATCCGCCACGTGCTGGTGATGGAGGATCAAAGGCTCATCGGCGTGGTCTCGGAGCGCGATCTGTTTTCGCTGCAGCGCCTCGGGCTGGGCGAGATCACCACCGAGATCCGGCTGGCGGCCAACATCAACCTGCTGGTGGACCTGGCCGCGGAGATCCGCAAGCTCGCGCGCCTGCTCGTCGAGCAGGGCGTGGCCGCCGAGCAGCTGACGATGTTCGTTTCGGTGCTGAACGATCGCCTGTGCCAGAGGATCCTGGAGATCGAGCGCAAGCAGCATCGCTGGGACCAGATCAGCTGGTGCTGGCTCGCCTTCGGCAGCGAGGGCCGCTTCGAGCAGACGTTCAGCACCGACCAGGACAACGGGCTCGCGTTCCTCGCCCACGACGGCGCTTCGCCCGACTCCGTTCGCGAACGCCTGCTGCCCTTCGCGCGTCGCGTCAACGAGGCGCTCGACGCCTGCGGATTTCCACTCTGCAAAGGCAACGTGATGGCCTCCAATCCGCAGCTGTGCCTCTCGCTGGACGAATGGAAGGCGCGGATGAGGCGCTGGGTGGAAGCTCCGGAGCCCAAGGCACTACTGGATGCGGCGATCTGCTTCGATTTTCGCCCGCTCCACGGCGACGCCACTCTCGCCGGAACGCTGCGTGACTGGATGTTTTCGCTCACGCGCGCCAATCCCGCGTTCCTGCGCCTCATGGCGGAGAACGCCCTGGGGTCGCGCCCTCCCCTCGGATTCCTGCGCGACTTCACCACCGACGATGCGCCCGGCTCGCCCCATGCGCTCAACCTCAAGCTAAACGGAGCGCGACCGTTCATCGATGCCGCCCGCATCTATGCGCTCGCGCACGGCCAGTCGCATACCAATACGGCGGCTCGCCTGCGCGCTGCCCGAGCCGGAACCGGCATGGCCGCGGCCGAGACCGAAGCGCTGGTCAGCGCCTTCTTCGTCATCCAGGGATTGCGCCTGAGAAACCAGGCCGGCAGCGACGGCGGCGAAGAGCGCGCCAATCGCCTCGATCCCGACACGCTGAACGAATTCGAGCGGCGCATCCTCAAGGAGGCCTTCGTGC
>JBGOST010000031.1:0-10573 GCA_041476125.1 Usitatibacter sp.
CGATCGGCCCCTATACGGTCATCGACGGCGACGTGGAGATCGGGGACGGAACCTGGATCGGCGCGCATGCGGTGCTGACCGGCCACACGAAGATCGGCCGCGAGAACCGCATCTTCCACTTCTGCTCCATCGGGGAAGCCAACCAGGACAAGAAGTACAAGGGCGAACCCACGCGCCTGGAGATCGGCCATCGCAACACGATCCGCGAGTACGTCTCCATCAACCGCGGCACGGTGCAGGACGAGGGCGTCACGCGCGTGGGCGACGACAACTGGATCATGGCCTACGTGCACATCGCGCACGATTGCCAGGTCGGCAACAGCACCGTCTTCGCCAACAACGCCACGCTCGCCGGGCACGTGCACATCGGCGACTTCACCACGCTGGGCGGCTTCGTCGGCGTGCACCAGTACGTGAAGGTCGGCGCCCACGTGATGGCGGGAATCTCGAGCGTGCTGGTGCAGGACGTCCCGCCCTTCCTCACGGTCGCGGGCCAGCCCACCGCGCCCTACGGCATCAACGCCGAGGGGCTGAAGCGCCGCGGCTTCACCCCGGAGTCGATCGCCGCGCTCAGGAAGGCGTACAAGACGCTGTACAAGTCGGGGCTGTCGCTCGCCGATGCGAAGGCCGAGCTCGAGAAGCAGGCCCGGGAGAGCGCGGAAGTGCGCGCGTTCGCCGACTTCCTCGCGACCTCGACGCGCGGAATCGTGCGCTAGGCGCCCCGGCCATGCGCGTGGCGATCGTCGCGGGCGAAGCTTCCGGGGACCTCCTCGGCGCGGCGTTGATCCGCGCGCTGAGGCAGCGCTGGCCGCAGACCGAGTTCTACGGCATCGCCGGGCCCAAGATGATCGCCGAGGGCGCGCGTTCGCTCTACCCCATGGAGAAGCTCTCGGTACGCGGCTATGTCGAGGTGCTCAAGCACCTGCGCGAGATCCTCGGCATCCGCAGCGGCTTGAGGCGCCAACTCCTCGCCGACAAGCCCGACCTCTTCATCGGCGTCGATGCGCCCGACTTCAACCTGAGGCTCGAGGCGCGCCTGAAGGCCGCCGGGATTCCCACCGTCCACTACGTGAGCCCGTCGATCTGGGCGTGGAGATCGCAGCGCCTGCACGCCATCGGCAAGTCGGTGGACCGGATGCTCGTCATGTTTCCCTTCGAGGAGGCGATCTACGCGAAGGCGGGGATCCCGGTGACCTTCGTGGGCCACCCGCTCGCCGACGCCATGCCCTTCGAGCCCGACCGGCGCGAAGCCAGGGCCCAGCTGCGCCTGGGAACGGCCGCGGTGCCCGTGGCGCTCCTGCCCGGCAGCCGCGTGAGCGAGCTCGAGCTGCACGCCGACCTCGTCATCGAGACCGCGCGAGAGCTCCTCAAGCGGCGCCCGGAGATGCAATTCTTCGTGCCGCTCGCCACCCGCGAGACGCGCGAGTACTTCGAGAAAAGGCTCTACGCCCTCGAGGCGAAGGAGCTGCCGATCACGATCCTCTTCGGCCACGCGCGGCTCGCACTCCACGCCGCGGAAGTGGCGCTGGTGAAAAGCGGCACCGCGACCCTCGAGGCCGCCCTCGCGCGCTGCCCGATGGTGATCACCTATCGCCTGAACCGGTTCACCTACTGGCTCGCCCGGCGCCAGGCGGTGCTGCCGTATTTCGGGCTGCCGAACGTGCTCGCCGGAGAGTTCATCGTCCCGGAGCTGTTGCAGGACGACGCCACGCCCGGCAACCTCGCCCAGGCGCTCGGCAACTGGCTCGACAACAAGGTCGCCAGGGAGCATTTGCGCGCGCGCTTTGCAAGTCTTCACGCCGCGCTCGCGAAGGGTCATGATGAGCGCATCGCCCAGGCGCTCGCGCCCTACCTCACCCAGGCCGCCCCGAATGTCCCGTCAGCGTCTTTCCTCCCCGGCCATCACGCTGCTGTGCGGGGTCGATGAGGCGGGGCGCGGGCCGCTGGCGGGTGCGGTCTTCGCCGCGGCGGTGGTCCTCGATCCCAGGCGTCCCATCCGCGGCCTCGCCGATTCGAAGGTGCTCGCGCAGCCGGTGCGCGAGAAGCTCGCCGCGAGGATCAAGGACCGGGCGATCGCCTGGGCCGTGGCCTCCGCGAGCGTGGAGGAGATCGACGCCATCAACATCCTGCGGGCAAGCCTGCTCGCCATGCGCCGCGCCGTCGAAGCGCTCGGCATCGAGCCCGAGGAAGTGTGCGTCGACGGCCTGCACACCCCGGACATCGTCTACAAGTGCCGCGCCATCGTGAGGGGCGACTCGCTCGTGAAGGCGATTTCCGCGGCCTCCATCCTCGCCAAGACGGCGCGCGACGCCGAGATGACGCTCCTGGACGAGCGCTACCCCGGCTACGGCTTCGCCAACCACAAGGGATACTCCACGCCCGAGCACCTCGCCGCGCTCAAGGTTTTCGGCCCGTGCGAAATCCATCGCCGCAGCTTCGAGCCGGTGCACATCCTGCTGCAGAGCGACTTACCGTTTTGACGATGGTTACCCTCGCCCCCCTAGGGGACTCTCCCTCGTCCGAGCAAGGGAGAGGGAGCGAACGTGGGACGCGGTTTCGCGGAGAGAGCCTCCGGTGAAGAGCGTTGCATCACGCGATAACGCGGCATACAAGTCGATGGCGCGCCTCGTGGCAAGCGGCTCGCAGCGCAGGAAGAGCGGCCTCTCGGTGCTCGACGGCGCGCACCTGCTCGCCGCCTACCTCGACTCGGGGCGGGTGCCGCGGGAGGTGATGCTGAACCGCGCGGGCGCGACCGACCCCCGGATCGCGGCCCTCGTCGAGCGCTCCTCCCCTGCGCGCGTGACGCTGCTCGCCGACGCGCTCTTCACCTCGCTCTCGACCGTCGAATCGCCGACCGGTGTCATGGCGTCGATCGCAACGCCCGCGGGCGGCCCTGTCCCCGCGGATGCGGCGCTCGTACTTCTGCTCGAGGACATCCAGGATCCGGGCAATATCGGGACGCTGCTGCGCAGCGCGGCTGCGGCGGGCGCGGGGCACGTGCTGCTCTCGGCGCGCTGCGCCTTCGCGTGGTCGCCCAAGGTGCTGCGCAGCGCCGTGGGCGCGCATTTCGCGCTCAACATCGTCGAAGGCGCCGACCTCGCCGCCTTCCTCGGGCGCTATCGCGGCCAGTCGATCGCGCTCGCGGCTCGCGCCCACGCCTCGCTGTACGATCTCGACCTGGGGAAGCCGAGCGCTTTCCTGATCGGCAACGAGGGCGCGGGCCTCTCGGATGCGCTGTCTCGCACCGCGAAGGTGCGCGCGCACATTCCGATGCCGGGGCGCGTCGAATCGCTCAACGCCGCCACCGCCGGCTCGATCTGCCTCTTCGAGGCGGTCCGCCAGCGCAGTGGCAAGCAAAGGGCTTTGGAAACGCAGATGAACGCAGATAAAGGCGAACGCAGATGAACGTAAACCAATGTCTTGTGAAATCCGTGCCCAGGATCGATATCCGTGAATAACCATCAGGGAGTGGGGTACGTTCATCTGCGCTGCATCTGCGTTCATCTGCGTTTCCAAAGCCTTTTGTATCCATGAGCACTTCCCCTCGCCGGGAGTACCGGTATTACGAGTTCGTGATGGTGGCGTTCGTGGTGGTGCTCGTGTGCTCCAACCTGATCGGGCCGGCGAAGCTGACGCAGCTGGACCTGCCGCTCCTGGGCGCGACCACCTTCGGCGCGGGCGTCCTCTTCTTTCCCATCTCGTATGTGTTCGGCGACATCCTCACCGAAGTGTATGGGTACGCGCGCAGCCGCCGCGTGATCTGGACCGGCTTCGCGGCCCTCGCGTTCGCATCCTTCATGGCATGGGTCGTCGTCGCGTTGCCGCCGGCCGCCGACTGGAAGAACCAGGCGGCCTACGAGATCGCCTTCGGCTCCGCGTGGAGGATCGCGCTCGCCTCGATGATCGCGTACTTCTGCGGCGAGTTCGTCAATTCCTTCGTGCTCGCGAAGATGAAGATCGCCACCGCGGGGCGCGCCCTTTGGACGCGCACCATCGGCTCGACGATCTTCGGCGAGGGCGTGGACTCCCTCATCTTCTACCCGCTCGCCTTCTACGGCACCGGAATCATTCCCAACCACATACTGCCGAAGGTGATGCTCGCGCAATTCGTCGCGAAGGTCGCCGTCGAAATCGTGTTCACTCCCGTCACCTACGCCATCGTCGGCCGGCTCAAGCGCGCGGAGCAGGAGGACTACTACGACCGCGACACGCGCTTCACGCCGTTCTCGCTCAAGGTGTAGCCATGTTGGCCCGGGTTCTCGTCACCGCCTTCCTCGCCTGCATCGCCGCGGATGCGTCGGCGCAGGCGGCCGCGTCGCGCCCCCGCGTCGGCCTGGTGCTGGGCGGCGGAGGCGCGCGGGGCGGCGCGCACCTGGGCGTGCTCGAGGTTCTCGAGGAGCTGCGCGTGCCCGTCGATTGCATCGCCGGGACGAGCATGGGGGCGCTGGCGGGCGGGGCCTACGCCGCGGGCATCGCGCCCGCCGACATCATCGCGCTCGTCGGCCGCACCGACTGGATCACCATGTTCGACGACACCGCCGGGCGCCAGGCGGTGAACCTGCGGCGCAAGGGCATCGACGACCGCTTCTACTCCGGCCTCGAGCTCGGCGTCTCCCGACAGGGGCTGCGATTCCGGGAGGGCGCGCTCGCCGGAGAGAAGCTCAAGCTTTTCTTCAACCAGCTGGTGCGCTCGGAGTTCGGCGAGCGCTCGATCGAGGATCTCGCGCTGCCGCTCGCGATCATCGGCACCGACATCGGCAACGGCGAGCGGGTGGCGATCCGCAAGGGCAACCTCACTTCCGCGATGCGCGCCAGCATGTCGGTGCCGGGGCTGATGGCGCCGGTGCCGCGCGAGGGGCGCAAGCTCGTCGACGGCGGCCTCACCGACAACCTCCCGGTGGCCGAGGTGAAGAGCCTGTGCGGCGCCGATATCGTGATCGCCGTGAACGTCGGCTCGCCGCTGCTCAAGCCCGAGCAGGTCACCGGCGTGGTCACCGTCCTGGGCCAGGTGGTGAACCTGCTCACCGAGCAGAACGTGGAGAAGTCCAAGGCGCTCCTCACGCCTCGCGACATCTACATCCAGCCCGACCTGGGCGACATCACGGCGACGGAGTTCACGCGCCAGGTCGAGGCGGCGGAGCGCGGGCGCCTCGCCGCGAGGGCGGCGCAGGCCGAGCTCGGCCGCCTCTCGCGGCCGCAGCGCGAGTACCTGGCGTGGCGCGACAAGGTGCGCGCGAGCGCGCGCGAAGCCCCCGCCATCATCGACAAGGTGGAGATCGCCGAGACGCGCTTCGTCAATCCGCAGACGCTGCGCGGCGGGATCCGGCAGAAGGAGGGAGAGCCGCTCGACGCCAAGGCGCTCGCGACCGACCTCGTCACCGAATACAGCCAGGGGGATTTGCATTCGCTCGACTACAGCGTGGTGCGCGAGCACGACAAGACGATCCTGCGCATCACGCCGATCGAGAAGCCGTGGGGTCCCGACTACCTGCGCTTCGGGCTCGGGCTCGCTTCGGATTTCCGCAGCGAATCGTCGTACAACTTCCGCGCGCTCTATCGGCGCACGTGGTTGAATCCGCTCGGCGCGGAGTGGCTCGCGGGCGCGCAGATCGGCAGCGTGCAGAGCGTCAACACGGAGTTCTACCAGCCGCTCGACCGGCGCCACCGGACCTTCCTTCGCGCGAGCGCCAGCTCGGGACTGCGCAAGCTGCCGCTCTTCTTCGAAGGCGATCGCCTCGCGGTCTACCGCATCCAGGAGAATCGCGTCGGGCTCGATGCCGGAGTCAACATCGGCGTGCACGGCCAGGCGAGCCTCGGGTGGACGGGCCGCAGCATCGGCAGCGTCCTCGACACCGGGATCGACCTGGTGCCGAACCTGAGCCAGAGGGTCGGCGGGCCCACGGCCACCGTGGCCATCGATACCTACGACCAGCCGTATTTCCCCACGCAGGGCATCAAGCTCGACGTCACGCATTTCGACGCGACGCGGGTTTCCGACGGGCTGGGCCCGTATTCGCGCAGCGAGGCGCGCTTCGGCGCGGCGTTGTCCTACGGGGGGTTCGTGGTCCTCACCGGCCTCGAAGGCGGAACGGCGCTCAAGGGAACGCTGCCGCTCGCCGATGCCTTCACGTTGGGCGGCCCGCGGCGCATGACCGGATTCGCCTACGACCAGCTGCTCGGCGGCGACTACATGTTCGGCCGCCTCGAGACCCAGTACCGGCTGAACTTCGCCTCGCCGCTCTACGGCATCACGTTGATCGCGGGGCTCACCGCCGAGACCGCGCGCATGAACAAGCCGCTGACGGAAACGTCGCTGCGCGGCTGGCAACGCTCCTTCGGCGCCTACCTCGCCGCGAACACGTTCCTCGGTCCCGTGTATCTCGGCATCGCGGACGCGAAGAACGGCCGCGGCCGCGTCTACCTCTTCATCGGCTCGCCGTGACCTCGAGGCCGGCGCCGCACGACCAGCACAGGTCGAAGGAGGAGGGATTCTCCTCGCCGCATTTCGGGCAGGTGACGGGCGGGCCGGCGGGGGCCGGTCGCAGGAACGCTTCGATCAGCTCGCGCGCGCGGCCGGCGTCATCGGGATCCTCGACCCAGATCTGGGGCAGGGACGCATCGATGGGCAATTCGCCGGCGATGCTCGAGGCATTCGCGTTGAAGATGCGGACGCGAACGCCTCGATCCGCGAGCAGGTCGGCGAGAAGGTGCGCCTCGGGCAGGTTCGCCGCAGTGAAGACGCGCTTCAGAACCGGTACGACAGCAGCGCGCTGATGCCGTCTTCCTTCACCCCCGAGCGGCCGGAAATCTTGAAGTAGGCAAGGCTCAAGCCGACGCGGTCCATCACCATGCCGTTGATGCCGACGGCGCCGGTGATGTAATCCCTGTCAGGCGCATAGGCGGGGAGGTCGTAGGAGTTGCCCGTGGCGATCATCGTGAGCGGCATGGCGGTAACGAAGCGCGGATCGTCCCTGCGCTCCTTGTCCGCGGTGACCCGCAGCCACGGCGTCCATGCGCCGAGGCTGGCGCTCGCGCGCACGCCGGCGCTCCACACTTCGGAGCGCTTCTTCTGCTCCCCGATGCGCAGGTTTGCGGAGCTCGCGCCGGCCTCGTCGAAGGAGTTTACGGTGATGTTCTGCATCGACACCGAGACCGTGGGCCCGATCGTGAGCCGGCCGAGCGAGAAGTCATACCCCGCGGAGAAGAGCGCCGAGGCATTCGAGCCCCCGGTGTGGGCGCTCGCCGTGCGCGTCAATGGACCGAGCACGATGTTGCGGTGCATGTCGTCGAAGTCCAGGTCGGAAACGCTCACGACGGCCGAGCCGTAAAGCCCGCGCCAGTTCGTCGTGCCGAAGAGCGAGAAGACCGTCTCCTTGCTGTTGAAGCCGCCCATGCCGCCGCCGAAGCTGCCGTCGCTGTGGCTGGTGCCCACCGCTACGCCGAGAAGCGCCGATTCCGAGAGGCGCGCGGTGACGCCGATCGTCGCCGCGGTGTTCTTGCTATCCACGCCGACCCCGGGCCAGCCGGAGCTCACGTCGAAATTGCCGCGGTCCCCGGAGACGAACACCGACAACCCGGTGTCACCGGCTTTGCGCGACGCGAACGCGTCGGCGAGCGTGCGCTGGTGGCCCGCGCGCGTGCGCATCGGAACTTCCGCCAGCGTCGAGTATGCGGTCGGGCCGTCGATCATCGATTCGGCGAACTGGGCCCAGATCGCGTGGGTGGCCGTCGTCGGATGGATGCCGTCGGCCCACATGTACGTCCGGTCCGCGTTGGCGGCGACGAGGTTTGCCGAAGAGCAGAACTGCGAGCTCACCGTGGCGGGTGTCGTGATCGGGGGAAACGCCGCGCACGCCATGTCCGTGATATTCGTGAAGCCGTAGGCCGCCGGGTTGGCGCGCATCTCGGCCGTCAGCGTAAACAGGTCCACCGGGATGACCCTCAGGCCGGCGGAGGCGAGCCCGCTGAAGAGCGTCGTGCTGGCGCCAACACCGAGCGCGGTGATTTGGCCCCGGATTGCCGCAGGTAGGCCGAGGTTGGCGGGCAAGTTGGCGCCGTCCGGGTAGGTCAACACCATCACGTATCGCGCCCCGGCCGCGTAGAGGCGTCCCACCTGCTGCACCTCGGCGCCGACGGCGGCGAGCACGTTCGTCTGCAGCTGGGCGGTCGTGATCTGGCCGGAAAGCACTTGCGAGAAGCCGGCGAGGAAATCGTTGCCGACGCCCCACACCGTGTAGAGAGCCCCGGGGTCGGCCACGTTGTTGTGGGCGGTCATGTATTCGTTGATCTGGGTGGTGAGCGAGCGCACCGTGGCAAAGGGCGGCGAGTTCGGGGAGTCGATGGCCATGCGCGCTCCGCCCTGCGCGTAGATCGTGCCTCCGGCATTGCTGGGAGCGGGCGTTATCCCATAGTGCTGCGACACCAGCTCCGACCACACCGGGCCGGGGTTCGTCGTGAAGCGACCGAGTGTTGCGACAAGGGAGGAAGGCAGGCCAAGAGCGGTAAGCCCCGGCCGGTAGTAGCCCGCGTCGGAATAGCTGTCGCCGAAGACGATGACTCCGCTGAACTGCTGGGCGCTCGCCGCGGGCGCCATCGCGCCGGCGAATACCGAAAGCAACAGGGCGGGAAGAACGCGTTTCTTCATTCTCATGGCTTCTCCTCGGGGGATTTCGTTTTTTCTAGCGGCAGTATAAACCGGGGACAGGCCGCTTGTTCCTGCCGACAGAACAAGGGGTCTGTCCCCGCTAGTAAGCGCGCCGGACGAGGTGCGCCTCGTGCAGCATGTGTGTGGCGATTTCCTCGATCGACTTGGTGGTCGAGTCGAGGAAGGGAATCTGCGCCTGCTTCATGAGCTTCTCGGCGGCGGCGACCTCGTAGCGGCAGTTGTCGAGGGCGGCGTAGCGCGAATCGGGCCTTCGCTCGCTGCGGATATGGTGCAGCCGCTCGGGCGAGATCGACAGTCCCCAGACCTTTTGCTTCAGGGGCAGGAGCGATGGGGGCAGCCGGTTGGCCTCGAGGTCCTCGGGAATGAGCGGATAGTTCGCCGCCTTGATGCCGAACTGCATCGCGAGGTACAGGCAGGTCGGCGTCTTGCCGCTGCGCGACACGCCGACCAGCACGATGTCGGCCTCTTCCAGGCCGCGATGGGTCACGCCGTCGTCATGGGCGAGCGTGTAGTTGATGGCCTCGATGCGGTGGTTGTAGTCCTTGGCGTTCGAGACGCTGTGGCTGCGGCCCACGGCGTGCAACGACTTCATCCCCAGCTCGTTTTCGAGCGGCACGATGAAGCGCTCGAAGACGTCGAGCACCAGCCCGTCGGCCTTGTTGATCTCGGTGCGCACCGCATCGTCCACGATGGAGCTGAAGACGAGCGGGCGCTCCCCGGAATCCTGATGCGCCTCGTCTACCTGCGCCACGACCCGGCGCGCCTTCTCGACGCTGTCGATGAAAGGCAGGGTGAGGCGCAGGAAATCGAGCTCGGCGAACTGGGTGAGGAGCGACGAGCCGAGGGCTTCGACCGTGATGCCGGTGCGGTCGGAGACGAAGAAGACGCGTTTTCGGGAGGCCATTGGGCGGGATTGGGGAACCTTGCGTTCGCTATAATTACCCATTCCCTCTGGCACGTCACTTCCAGCCCGGCTCCCCATGGCGAACCGCTACGTCCTTCCGCTCGAAACCCTGCGCATGACCGACGTCTCGAGCGTCGGCGGCAAGAACGCCTCGTTGGGAGAGCTTATCAGCCAGCTCGCCGCGAGCGGCGTTCGCGTCCCTGGCGGCTTCGCGACCACCGCGCAAGCCTTCGACGACTTCCTCAAGCACAACCAGCTCGACGCGCGCATCGACGCCGCGCTCGCCGCGGTCGACGTCGACGACGTGGGCGCCCTCGCCAAAGCGGGGACGGGCATTCGCGCCCTGGTGGAAAAGGCGTCGCTGCAGCCCGAGCTGGAGAAACAGATCCGCGAGGACTACGCCCGGGTTGTGTCCAATGGAACGGGCAACGCCCGTGGCGACGAGGGAGTCGAATCGCCCCACCAAGGGGGGGACCCCTGGAGCTTCGCCGTGCGCTCCTCGGCCACCGCCGAGGATCTGCCCGACGCGTCTTTCGCGGGGCAGCAGGAGACCTACCTCAACATCCGCGGCGTGGACCACATCCTCGAGGCGGTCAAGCGCGTCTACGCCTCGCTCTACAACGATCGCGCGATTGCCTACCGAGTGCACAAGGGGTTCTCGCATTCGGAGGTTTCGATCTCGGCGGGCGTGCAGCGCATGGTGCGAAGCGACACGGGGTCGGCGGGCGTGCTCTTCACCATGGACACCGAGTCGGGCTTTCGCGACGTGGTGTTCATCACCGCCAGCTACGGATTGGGAGAAACCGTGGTGCAGGGCTCCGTGAATCCCGACGAGTTCTACGTCTCCAAGGTTTGCCTCGCCGCGGGCAAGCCCGCGATCCTGCGCCGCAGCCTCGGCACCAAGGCGTTGAAGCTCGTGTTCGCGCCGGACGCCCGGGCCGGCAAGTCGGTCGCCGAGGTCGAGGTTGCGGAGAAGGACCGCGACCGCTTCTCGCTCACGGATA
>JBGOST010000032.1:0-10530 GCA_041476125.1 Usitatibacter sp.
CATCGACCTGGGCATCCAGCATGAGCAGCAGCACCAGGAGCTGATCCTCACGGACCTGAAGCACATGCTGTCGTGCAATCCCCTCGAGCCCGCCTACCAGAAGAACTGGCCGCTCACTCCCATCCAGGCGCGCAAGCCGCGCTGGATTCGCATCGAAGGGGGCCAGCGGCAGATCGGCCACGGCGCCGAGGGCTTCGCATTCGACAACGAGACGCCGCGCCACACGGTGTGGATCCACGATTTCGAGATGGCCACGTATCCCGTGAACAACGGGGAATTCATCGACTTCATCGACGACGGCGGCTACCGCAGGCCCGAGCTGTGGTTGTCCCTCGGATGGGACCACGTGACCACGCGCGGCTGGGAAGCGCCGCAATACTGGGAAAAGCGCGATGGCCTCTGGCACACCTTCACCCTGCACGGCATGGCGCCGGTGGAGCGCAACACGCCGGTGTGCCATGTGAGCTTCTTCGAAGCGGAAGCTTTCGCGCGCTGGTCCGCGGCGCGCCTGCCCACCGAAGCCGAGTGGGAAACCGCGGCGGCGACGGTGCCGGTCACCGGCAATTTCCTTGAAAGCGGCGCGCTTCATCCGCTCGCGCTCCGCGAGGCGCCGCCCGAAGGAACGCTCGCGCAAGTGTTCGGCGACGTGTGGGAATGGACGCGCAGCGACTATTCGCCGTATCCGGGTTTCCGCCCCGCGCAGGGCGCGGTCGGCGAATACAACGGCAAGTTCATGTGCAGCCAGTACGTCCTGCGCGGCGGCTCGTGCGCCACGCCCACCGGGCACGTGCGCGCGAGCTATCGCAACTTCTTTCCGGCCGACGCCCGCTGGCAGTTCTCGGGGCTGCGCCTGGTGCGCGACGCTTGATGGATGGCGCGGATCTAGGCCGGGCGGTCGCGCATTACCGCGAGCTCGCCCCTCGCTACGATCACTTCACCCGGCGCATCAATGCGATTCGCGAGCGCGCCATCGCCGCGCTGGGCCTCGCACCCGGCCAGACCGTCGTCGACGCCGGTTGCGGCACGGGATGGTGCCTTCCCCGCCTCGTCGAGCTCGTCGGCGCGCGCGGGAAGGTCATCGGGTTCGATCCGTCGTCGGAGATGCTCGAGGTCGCGCGGTCGCGCGTGCCGCGCGGCGCCGGCGCGATCGATCTTGTTCAAGCGACCGCCCAGAAGGTGGTGCTTCCGGATCCGGCGGATGCCCTTCTCTTCAGCTACACGCACGACCTCATCCGCTCGCGCGCTGCCATCGAGAACCTGCTGGGGCAGATGAAGCGCGGCGCCCGCGTCGCGGCGACGAGCACCAAGCTCTATGCGCCGTGGCTCTTCCCCGCGAACTGGTACCTGCGCTATTCGCATCGCGCCTACATCACCAATTTCGAGGGATTCGAGGCTCCGTGGTCGCTGCTCGCCACTTACCTCGAGGATTTCCAGGTGAAGACCGGTCCCATGACGCAGCACTACATCGCGACGGGTACGGTGGGCTCCCGCTCCCTTGGGAGAGGGCTGGGGAGAGGGTAACTAGGCCGCGTAGAAGACGAAGTAGCCGTTGTCGGGGCTCGCCCAGCGCCGGGTCGACGCGAACTCCGCATCGCGCAGCAACTTCTCGAATTCCTCCGCGCGATACTTGTACGAGTTCTCGGTGTGGATGCGCTCGCCGGCGGCGAAGCGCCGCGTGCGATCGCCGATCCTCACGCTTTGCTCCCGCAACGACTCGAGGTGCATCTCGACGCGGCCCTCGGACTCGTTGTAGAAACCGCGATGCACGAAGGCGTCGAGGTCGAAATCGAACCCGAAACGCGAATTGAGGTGGAGCAGGGCGTTGCGATTGAAGGCCGCGGTGACGCCCAGGGAATCGTCGTAGGCCGCATCGAGGATCGCCTTGCCCTTCTTGCCATCGACACCGATGAGCAAGCCGCTGCCGGGCCGGCGCGCAACTTTCTCGTGCATGGCCTCGAGGAACACCGTCGCTTCGCGCGGCGTGAAATTGCCGATGCTCGATCCCGGATAGAAGAGCGTCACGGGACGATCGTCGAGAATGTCGTCGATCGGCAACCCGCCGCCGAAGTCGGCGATGACGCCGATCATCTCGACCTCGGGAAACTCCGGCGCCATGCGCGCGAGCGCGCGCTCGATCTCGGGCCCCGCGATATCCACGGCGATGTAGCGCGCCGGATTCACGAGCGGCAGCCAGGCCTCGGCCTTGCAGCAGTCTCCCGCGCCCAGGTCGACGAACTGCCGGCCCATGCCCACGGCCTGCGCGATGGAGAGCCGATGCTCACGGAAGATCGCGACCTCGGTGCGCGTGGGGTAGTACTCGGGCAGCTGGCAGATCGCTCCGTAGAGCGCGCAGCCGAGGGGATCGTAGAAATATTTCGGGGCGATGCGCGCCGGGCTTGCGAACAATCCCGCGATCACCGTTTCACGCTCGCCGGCACCGTTGCCCGACGATCGATCCACGATCCGATACTGGACGGTCTTAGTGTCGGGCACGCGGAGCCTCGGCGACGAGCTTCTCGATGACCTTGACGGTGTCCGCCCCGCTCCAATCGCGCTCGCCGAACACCCAATAGCGCGCGCGGCCCTTCGCGTCGACGATGAACGTCATCGGCAGCCCTCCGACCTTCCACTCCCTGGCCGCTTCCTTCTGGGTATCGAGCAGGACAGGCAACGTGATCTTTTCCCTGGCGAGGAACGGCGCGATCTTCTCGGGAAACTCGCCGTAGTTCACGGTGAGGACCTCGAACGGTTGCCCGGCGAGCTTGGCCTTCAACCGCTCGAGCGACGGCATCTCTTCCTTGCACGGATCGCACCACGTGGCCCAGAAGTTCACCACCACCACGCGACCGCGAAAGTCCCTGAGGTCGACCTTTTTCCCGGCGAGGTCGGCTCTCGCCAGCGCCGGCGTGGTCTTTCCCTTCCACGGCTTGAGCGTGCCTTCCGCCGCGACCGTGGCCACGGCGGCGGCGAACGCCGCCGCCGCCACGCGTTTCAGGATAAGCACGCCTCGCCCCGCCAGCTCAGCCGATTTCCCTGGCGGTGATCTCGTACTTGAAGTTCTTCGGGTCGAGCGAGTCGAGGCGGCCCTCGGCCGTCTCGCTTTGCGGATACATCAGGAACGCCACCTTGCCGCGCGTCGAGCCCGGCAGGCTCACGTCGTGCGCATAGTTGTACGCGAGCCAGTTCATCTCCCAGGAACCGAAGAGCCGCTTGCGCGCGGCGACCGTCATCGGGTCGTCGATCGCCTTGCCGCCGCCCTCCTCGAGAACCACCTTGCGCACGTCGGCCGGATCGACCGGCACCCAGCCGTATCCCGACAAATAGACTTCCGCGCGGCAATGCTGCGCACCGGTGATGTCGCCGCCTTCGCGCCCGAGGCTCTTGTAGCCGAGCTGAGAGCCGGCCACGCGAACGCCGTAAACGTCGCGCGCCGGGATTCCCTGGGAGCGGGCGAGCGCCACGTAGAGGGCATTCAGATCGGCGCACTTTCCGCCCATCGCGTTGTTCTCGACCATGAACTTCACGTCGCCGATCCCGCAGCCGCGCGTCTTGGGATCGCGGAACGTGTTGTCCACGACCCATTCGTAGATCGCGCGCGCCTTCTCGACATCGGTCCTCTTGCCCTTGACGATCTCCGAGGAGATCTCCTTTATCTTGCCCTCGGTGGGCATGAACTCGGTGGCCTGCGTGTATTTCGCGAGGACCGCCTTATCCTCGGGTTTCGCGTTGCCCGGCTTGGAAAGATCGACCGCGATCTCGTGGGTCGCAAAGCGCGTGGTGTAAGTAAGGATGGGGCGCACGCCCTCGGACCACTCCGCCCAGACGATGCCGGCGCCATATTTCGGGTCCGTCACCATTCCGGAGGTGCCGCCCTCGGCCTGGAACGAGTTTCCGAGCGTCTTGTGGTACTGGGTGTCCTGCGTGAGCGGCGCCGGCAACCAAACGCGAGTCACGCCCGCGGGCTTGAGGATCTCCACCCGGGTCGTGACCTCGAAGATGCGCCACTTGTCCTCCGAGGGGCCCTGGGCGAAGACGGGAGGCGCCAGGGTGGGGTACATGATGCTTGCCGAAGCGAGGCCGGAAAAGCGAAGGAAATCACGACGATCCATGGGGAGTCTCCTTGTGATTCGAACTCGGAAAACCGCTACGGGAATGATAACAAAGGCCAATCCGATAACATTACGACGTTGTGTGCCTTTCAGATTCGCTCGATGCCCCCCAGCCCCCGTTCATTGTCCCTCGCCTTCGGCCTCGCCTTCGAGGATCTCTACGATCCCGCGGGGCTGGCACGCCTCGACGGAGCGTTCGCCCGCGCACTCGCCGAGGCTGACGCCGGCCTTCAGTCGCGCAACGCGGCGGCGCGTGCCAATCCCGCCGCGCTCGCCTACAAAGAAGAAGCCGACCTCCTCATGGCGATCGCGCCCCATCTCGACCGCTTCATCGCGAAGCTCTTCGGCATCGAGGAGGAATGGCAGGATCTGTTCGAAAGCCACCACCGCCTCGCCCCGCTATTCCGTGTGAAACGCAAGTTCGTGCAGCGCCGGGCCATGCTCAAGATCAAGGCCGACGAGGCCGCGGGCCTCGACGGCCCGGCCCTCGAAGCGCAGGTCGCCGCCCTCCTCGGCGGCAAGTTCGACGAGCTGGCGTTCGCCGAGCGCATCCTCGCGTGGATCGCCGATGAGCCCGCGCATGCGCAGGAGCTCGCCCTCGCGGAGCGCTTCGCCGCCTGGGCCGCGCATACCCCCGAGGGCCGCTGGCTTCACCGCGACGGCGTTCTCTTCAAGCCTCCCCAGCGTGTCGATCCGATGCATCTTGTCCCGGTGCAAACAGACGCCTCGCCCGGTTATTCCGTGCACACGCTGCACCACATCCGGCGGCGCAACGGCTTCGCGCTCACCGATCCCGGAACGAGCCTGGCCGGCGCTCTCGACGAGGCGAACTACTGCATCTGGTGCCATGAGCAGGGAAAGGACTCGTGCTCGAAGGGCCTGAAGGAAAAGCCCGCCGAGGACGGCCGCATCGTTTTCAAGAAGAGCCCCTTCGGCGTTGCGCTCGCCGGCTGCCCGCTCGAGGAGCGCATCTCCGAATTCCACAAGTTGAAGACCGAAGGGTGGGCGATCGGCGCGCTCGCGATGATCGTGATCGACAACGCGATCGTGTGCGCGACGGGGCACCGGATCTGCAACGACTGCATGAAGTCGTGCATCTACCAGCGCCAGGACCCGGTGGACATCCCGCAGGCGGAGACGCGCACCTTGAAGGACATCCTCGCGCTGCCGTGGGGGTTCGAGATCTACTCGCTCTTCACGCGCTGGAATCCGCTCAACCTGCGCCGCCCGCTGCCCCGCGCTCCCACCGGAAAACGCGTCCTCGTCGTGGGGACCGGGCCAGCCGGATTCACGCTCGCCCACCATCTGCTGAACGACGGCCACACCGTGGTCGGCATCGACGGATTGAAGATCGAGCCGCTCGATGCCGCGATCTCCGGTGTGCGGCCCGACGGCAAGCGCGTCGCGTTTCGGGCCATTCATGACATCGCGGAGCTCCGTGAGCCGCTCGAGCATCGCGTGATGGCGGGCTTCGGCGGTGTCGCCGAGTACGGCATCACGGTTCGCTGGGACAAGAATTTCCTCAAGATCGCGCGGCTCCTCATCGAGCGCCGAAGCCAGTTCGCGATGTTCGGCGGCGTGCGCTTCGGCGGAACCGTGACCGTCGAGAATGCGTTCGCGATGGGCTTCGACCACATCGCGCTCGCCGCCGGCGCCGGCAAGCCCACCGTGCTCGACCTTCCGAACGGGCTCGTGCGTGGCGTGCGCACCGCCTCCGATTTCCTCATGGCGTTGCAGCTCACGGGAGCCGCGCGCGAGGAGTCGATCGCGAACCTCACGGTGAGGCTGCCGATCGTGGTCGTGGGCGGTGGCCTCACCGCCATCGATACCGCCACCGAGTCGCTCGCCTACTACCCGGTGCAAGTCGAGAAGTTCCTCACGCGCTACGAGACGCTTGCGAAGGAAAGAAGCGCGGGCACGGTGCGCAACGAATGGAGCGAGGAGGAGACGCAAGTCGCCGAGGAGTACCTCACGCACGCTCTCGCGCTGCGCGAGGAGCGCGCAGCCGCCGCGCGCGCGGGGCGCGCGCCACGAATCCTCGAGCTGCTGCAGCTCTGGGGCGGCTCGACCATCGCCTATCGCAAACGCCTCATCGACAGCCCTTCGTACATGCTGAACCACGAGGAAGTGGAGAAGGCCCTCGAGGAGGGTGTGCGCTTCGCCGAGAACCTCACCCCGATGCGCGTCGAAGTCGACGACCTCGGGCGCGCGCGGGCCCTCACCGTGAGATCGCGGCTCACCGATGCGGCAGGCAACGTCACCGAGCGCGACGTCGAGCTTCCCGCGCGCACCATCCTCATCGCCGCGGGAACGCAGCCCAACACGGTCCTCGCGCGCGAGGATCCCGCGCACTTCGCACTCGACGGGCGCTATTTCCGCGCGGTCGACGAGCAAGGCCGGCCGGTGAAACCGGAGATTTCAGCGAAGCCTTCCGAGGTGCATGTGCTCCTGTCGCGCGAGCCCGACGGTCGCTGCATGAGCTTCTTCGGCGACCTGCACCCGTCCTTCTCCGGCAACGTGGTGAAAGCGATGGGAGGCGCGAAGCAGGGATTCCCGGTCGTGAGCCGCGTTCTCGAGGAGCGTCCGGCGCGAAGCCTGGAGGATTCGAAGCGATTCCTCGACTCCCTCAACGAGGAGCTTCGTGCGACCGTCTATCGCGTCGACCGGCTTACGCCCAAGATCGTCGAGGTCATCGTCCGCGCCCCGCTCGCGGCGCGCCAGTTCCGTCCCGGGCAGTTCTACCGCTTGCAGAACTACGAGACTCTCGCGGCGAACCCCGAAGGCACGCGCCTTGCGATGGAAGGTCTCGCGATGACCGGCGCCTGGGTCGACGTGAAGCAAGGGCTGGTATCGACGATCGTCCTCGAAATGGGTGGATCGAGCGACCTGTGCGCGCTGCTCAAGCCCGGCGAGCCCGTGGTGCTGATGGGCCCGACGGGAACACCCACCGAGACGCCGGCCAACGAGACGGTCGTGCTCGTCGGCGGAGGGCTCGGCAACGCAGTGTTGTTCTCGATCGGCGCGGCGGCGCGCGCCGCGGGATCGCGCGTTCTCTACTTTGCCGGCTACAAGAAGATGATCGACCGCTACAAGGTCGCGGAAATCGAAGCCGCCGCGGACGAGGTGGTCTGGTGTTGCGATGAGCCGCCCGGATTTCCCGCCACGCGAACGCATGACAAATCCTTCGTCGGCAATATCGTCGAGGCGATGGCGGCGCACGCCTCGGGCAGCCTGGGGAAGCCGTCCATCAGGATGCAGGATGCGCAGCGCCTGGTGGCGATCGGCTCCGACGGCATGATGGGCGCGGTGGCCCGCGCGCGCCACGGCATTCTCGCGCCGTACCTCTCGAAGTCCCACGTCGCCATCGGCTCGATCAACTCGCCGATGCAATGCATGATGAAGGAGATCTGCGCCCAGTGCCTGCAACCGCAAAGCGATCCGGCGACCGGGCAGGTTACGTACGTATTCTCCTGCTTCAATCAGGACCAGCCGCTCGATGTGGTCGACTTCGGCGGGCTGCGCGAACGGCTCAAGCAGAACTCGCTGCAGGAGAAGCTCACCGCGCAGTGGGTGGACCGCTCGCTCGTGATCGAGGGCGCGCGGCCGCGAGTGACCGGTGACTGAGTAAGCCCCCGGGGAACGCCTTGGTCGATCCCGAAGAAGCGATCAAGCGCAAGCTCGACGAAATCGTCGGGACCCAATACGACTCGATCAACGACAAGATTGCGTTGCGCAAGCGCCTCGTTAAATGGTTCGCGGGCGCGATCTTCGCGATCGCCGCGGTCTCGGTGATCGTCTACGTCATCGAGTCGCACCGCTTGCCGCGGGACGTGCCTCCCCGGGCGGCCAAGCCCGTCGTCATTCAAATCGTGCCGACGACCCCGCGATCGCCCTAGAGTGGAATTCGGGCCCCTCAGTAGACGCCATAGGCGACCTCGAAGTGAATTCCGTGGTCCTGAAGGCGGCCCTTGCTCGCGCCTACGGATTGGGGGTACAGCAGTCGCTTCGCGATCGCGAGGTTCGCGCTCACGCGTCCCCACCGCAGGCGCGCCGCCAGGCCCAGCGATGACAAAGTCGCCCCCGGCGTTCCCCGGCTTGTACCATGGCCGTAGTCGTAGAACGGCGAGAGCGACAACTGCAGCTCTCGTTGCGAATCCCGCACGACCGGCCATTCGAATTCCGCGCTTAGGATTTGCGCCCTGTCGCGGATCAGCTGATTCTCGCGAAAGCCGCGAACCGTGCGCGCGCCTCCGATCGACATGCCATCCAGCGACAGCAAAAGGTCGCGCGTTTCCTGGATCGTTGCGCGGACGACCACTTGCGCGCCGTCCTTCCAAACCCGCCGCGCATACTGCGCCTGCCCCAGCCAGAGCGCGTAACGGCGATCGGGCTGTGACGAGGACTCGACTTCGGGGCTTGCCTGCAGGTTGTCGCGCACGAAGGAAAACGTCGAGCGCACCACCAGCGCGTGCATTTCCGAGCGGTGCGTGAGCTCCTGCCAGAAGCGCCACGTCGCGGTACGCGTCCTGCCTTCGGGCTCACCGGGAATGAACGAAAAGGGCTCGCCTAGCAGCCAGGTGCGGTTCTCACGGGCGACGAAGTTGGCTCCCAGAGTGAATTTCGTCCTAAGGGTCTCGAAGAGCGACTGGCTCAGTCCCACGTCGGCGCTTTCGAGGACGCTCTTGATGCCGAGGATGGTGAGCGGCTCCTCGATCACCGAAGAGCGTCCACGATCGTACTGAAACGAAACGGCGGTGCCGCGAGCGTTCAAGGGCGCGTGCGCGCCAAGGCTCACGCGGATTCCCGAGTCCCACTTCGCGGAGTCTTCGATGCTCGCCTCGATGAGATCGCCGCGGCCGGTGAGGTTGCGCCACCACCCCCGCACGCCGAGCGCATTCGAGCCGATGGAGGGCGGCCTGTGATTATCGGCATACAGAGTGAGCTGATAGGCGCGTGCGCGCTCGATGTCGACGTCGAGGATGGCTTCGCCAGGCCGCGCGCCGGGCACCAGTCGCGCATTCATGCGCGTGAACAGCGGATCAGCCAGGAGGAGCTGGAAGCGCTCGCGAAGGACTTCGATGTTGAACGGCCCCTCGCCCTCGCGCGCGAGCCGGGAGGCGACATAGAGATCGCTCAGGCCATCGAGACCGCGCAATCGGATGGCGGCGAGCCGGCCTTCGGCAATCTGGAAGCCCAGGGTTGCATTGCCGGTGGCGGCCGGGTCGAGCAACGCGCCGGAGTTCACATAGCCGCGCTCCACGTAGCGCCGCGTGATCCTCTGGCGCAGCTCCTCGATCTCGGCGGCGCCCGCAAGCCGCCCGAGAAAGGGGTTCGCGATCTCCTCGAGCTCGGCCGTCGGGATGACGGTATTTCCCGTGAAGATCACGCGCTCGATCCGGACCGCCTTTCCCGCAGTGGGGATCGCCGGTGCCCGCGGAGCAACGGGAGGCAGCTGGAAAAAAGGCTCGGGATCCGGCGCGAGGAAATCGGGACGCACCGGCTCGGGCGGCGAATCCGCCGCGACTCCGGGCAAGGAGAACAGGAATGGCGCCGCGGCGAGGATGCGCCGGCAGGCTCCCTCCATCACCTCGGACATCCCGCGCGAGCTGACCGCGAGCCGGAATCCCACGCGACCAATGCGCGCGCGTCCGCGGCCTCATCCCTATCGACGCGGATGAATCCTCGCGCCGAGGGCGGCAGGCCGCCGCGCCCCGCTTGCACCAGGGAGCTTCCCCCCGTCGATTCGCAAGGACTGCGCGCCAACCCACCCGAGTCGAGCACCTTGGCGTTCAACCCCGCGAGGCTGCCCGAGATGTCGAGCGCCGGAGTCGTGATGCTCACGGTGCCGCTCAAGCCTCTGGGTGCCGCTGCCTGGATGACGTTGAAGCCGAATCGACCGGGTTGAAAGTCCAACGGTTCGCTGCCGCCGACAAACAACGTGCTTCCGCTGGGAACCAGCGACCGCACGTCTATCGAGACATTGCCCGCGCTCGCCCTCCCGGAGGAATCCACGGTATTCGCCTGGATGAATCCCGTGTCCATCACCAGGGCGCCGGCGGTGATGCGGATGTTGCCCCCGTTTCCTTCGAACGTCGGTATCGAAGTCGTGATCTGCGAATTGCGCAGCGACAAGACCCCGGGACCGCTGATCTCGATGGAGCCCGAATTGCCGCCGAACAGGCTGCTCGCCGTGATGCTGCTGTCGAGCAGGGAGAGCCTCGACCCGAAATCCACGCGAATGTCGCTCGCCCCGAGGTCACCTGCCGCATCCGCGTTGATGCGGCCGCGGTTCAAGAGGAAGATCTCCGGCGCCGAAACTCTCATGAGAGTGCGAGCGGCGCCCGTGAGGTCGAAAAGAAAGCTGTCGTTCAAGATCGAGAGCTCGCCGCCGTTGCTGAGCGTGATGCGCTCGGTCGCCGTC
>JBGOST010000033.1:0-10392 GCA_041476125.1 Usitatibacter sp.
CGCACCTGCGGCGGTGACCTTGCGGCCGTCCACCTTCTCGAGCAGCTGGGGGACATCGGCCGCGATGACGTCGATGACCTTTTGATCCAGCGCTTCCTCGGCCGTGAGGCTCACGGCTTCGCGCACCGCGCGCTCCGCCCACTCGGCGTTGCGCCCGCGCAGCGTCGCGAGCCCGCGAATGTAGGCGGCGGCGTCGTGGACCTGCTTGCGGCCGAGCGCGCCGGCCGGGTCCGTGGCTTCCTCGCCTTTGGCCGCTTCCTTCGCGTCCTTCTTCTCCGCGGGCTTGCCCTTGTCGGCGCCCGGAGGGGACCCGCCAAGCTGAACGGGGGTGGCGGCGCCGAGGTTGGTCGCCGGCGCCATCGCGGCAATGTGGCTGGCGTAGAGGATGTACGTTCCGGCACTCGCGGCCCGCGCCCCGCCGGGCGCGACGAATGCCGCCACGGGCACCGGAGAGGCGAGGATGTCCCTGATGATGGCGCGCATCGACGTGTCGAGGCCGCCCGGGGTGTCCATGCGCAGGACTACGAGCTGCGCGCCCTCCCGCGCGGCTTGCTCGATGCCGCGATGCACGTAGTCGGAGGTCGCCGGCCCGATCGCTCCGTCGATCGAGAGCTCAACGACCGGCGCCGGCGCCGCCAGGATCGCGGCGGGCCAGAGAAGGAGAAGGATCCATGCGCGGAGCCATTGCATCGACGTACTCTAAACCTCTTCCATTGCCTATCGCTTGAACTCGATCGAAGCGTCGACGACACGATTGTCGTAGTTGCCCTTGCTGTACTGCCACCGCCAGAACGCGCGTATTGCCGCGCCGTCGAACGCCTCGGGCGGCACGGACTCGAGGATCTCGACCTCCCGAACATTGCCCTCCGCGTCAAGCTTGAGTTTCGCCTTCACGTATCCGCGCTCGATGCCGGCCCGCTCCGCGCTCTTCGGGAATTCGGGGTTTTCGCGATGCTCGAGCGTCGGCGTGGGATCGAGGTGCAGCGCGGCCAGGGCCGTGCGCGTATCGATCGCGAGGCGTTGCTCGCCTCCCGCATCGGCGTAGACGATCTCGACGCGGGAAGGCAGCGGCGTCAACGGAAAGAAGAGGTCGAGGCGGGCGCTCTCGCCTCGCGACATCGCGACGGGCAGCACCGTCTGGCGGCGCTGGATCTCGCCGTTGACCTGCGCGTTGTTCACCATGCGCACGATGCCCCGACCGGCGAAGTAGGCTCCGCCAACCACTGCGGCGAGCGGCAACACCATGACGGCCCCCGACGCTGAGGAGGCCGCCGCGGTTCCGCCCATGATCGATCCCATGGCCGATGCCGAGGCCACGGAATAGGCAATGCCCATCCCCGCGACCGTGGCGGCCGCGCCTCCCGCGAGCATCCAGCCGCCGTGAACCTGGGATTTCACGAGCTGTCCGGACTTCTGGTAGCGGCGTTCCGTCTCCCTGCTGGCCTCGACAAGGCGGCCGCGGTCCGCGACCGAAGCGACTCGCGTATCGAGCGCGTCGAAGATCGCGACGTCGGTAATCCGCACCGGCTCGTCGGAAACGGCGTGAACCCGGATCAGGTATTCATCCCAATCGGCGTCGCGGGCCCACGCTCCGTGGCCGTTGCGAACGATCACGGCATCGATGGAAGCCGCGATTCGCCCGTTCGCGCCCTGCGCAAGCGGCGGCGAAACTTCGAGCGGTTTCGGATCCTTCAGGAGCTTGGTCCCCGAGCTGCAACCTGCGATGGCGAGCGCGGTGAGCAAAACGGTGAAGATTCGAGGCTTCATGACCCTCTCCCCGGCCGTTACCCTCACCCCGACCCTCCCCAAGGCAGAGGGAGTAGCAGGAGAGGGAGACCTTTTATGGATCGTCGCGCCTCGGCTCGCGCGCCGTGACCTTGTGCTTCACGCGTCCCTCCTGCGCGTCGAACATCACCGAGAGGATGCTCGAGTAGCCCCACTCGTCCATGAAGCGGTCCCGCTATAAGATGCGCAACCCGCGACGAATGCGATGGTCAGTAGTGCAAGAGCTGATTTCATGGAATGGAAAGGAATCGCAATGACGAAGATCCGCGGTTGGGCTGCCCTGGAGGCCGGAAAGCCGCTCGTACCGCATGAGTATGATCCAGGTCCGCTCGGGGCCGAAGAGGTGGAGGTCGCGGTGGAGCATTGCGGCGTGTGCCACTCCGACCTCTCGATCATCAACAACGAGTGGGGGTTTTCGAAGTATCCCGTGGTGCCCGGGCATGAAGCGGTCGGGCGCGTGGTCGAGGTGGGCGCGAACGCGCGCGGGGTGAAGGTCGGCGCGCGCGTAGGCGTGGGCTGGACCGCATCAAGCTGCATGCATTGCCGCCTTTGCCTATCGGGCGACCAGCACATGTGCGCGCGCGCGGTTCCCACCATCGTCGGCCACCACGGCGGCTTCGCCGATCGCGTGCGGGCGCATTGGGCGTGGGCGGTTGCGCTGCCTGAGGCGCTCGAAATCTCTTCGGCCGGGCCGCTGCTCTGCGGCGGCATCACCGTCTTCAACCCGCTCGCGCGCTTCGGCGTGAAGCCTACGCATCGCGTCGGCGTCGTCGGCATCGGCGGGCTGGGACACATGGGCGTCAAGTTCGCCGCGGCGTGGGGGTGCGAAGTGACCGCGTTCACCTCGAGCGCGTCGAAGGCCGATGAAGCCAAGGCGTTCGGCGCTCACCACGTCGTTTCGAGCCGCGACAGCAAGGCGCTGCGCGCGCTCGCGGGCAAGATCGACCTCCTCCTCGTCACCGTCAACGTGACGCTCGACTGGAAAGCGATGATCGCGACGCTGGCGCCGAAGGGGCGGATGCACGTCGTGGGCGCCGTGATGGAACCCATTCCCGTGGCGGCCTTCGACCTCATCGGCGCGGAGCGCAGCGTCTCGGGCTCGCCTACCGGAGCCCCGGTCCACATTCGCACGATGCTCGAATTCGCCGCGCGCCACCGCATCGCGCCGCAGGTGGAGCACTTCCCCATGAGCAAGGTGAACGAGGCGATCGCGCACCTCGAGGCCGGGAAGGCGCGGTTTCGGATCGTGCTGGATGCTTGACGAGTGTCAGTCGGCCTTGATGTTGGCCGCCTTGATCACCGGCCACCACCGTTCGATTTCCGCCCGGTGATGCGCGCCGAGGGCTTCCGGGGTCTGCTGCTCGCGCGGCGGGATTTCCTGGCCCAGGTCGGCGAGGCGCTTCTGGACCGCCGGGTCCGCGAGCGCTTCGACGATGGCGTCGTTCAGCTTCATCACGGCGGCGCGCGGCGTGCCCTTCGGCACCCAGATCGCATGCCAGATCGACATGTAGAGGCCGGGTAGCCCCGCCTCGTCCACGGTGGGAATCTCGGGTGCGGCGGCCAGGCGCGACTTCGCGGTCACCGCATAGGCGCGCACGCGCCCCGCGCGAACCTGCGGGATCGACTGCGCCGCCTGGTCGAAGATGATGTCGATGTTTCCCGCGAGGAGGTCCTGCATCGCGGGCGCGGCGCCGCGGTAGTGGACGATCTGGATCCGCGGCGCGACCTTGTCCTGGTTCGCCTTGACCCAAGCCAGGAACTCCTTCAGGTCCTTCGCCGGCACCGCGTTCTTCGAAACCAGTAGCTGGGGATTGGTCACGATCATCGCGACCGGATCGAGATCCTTGAGCAGGTCGTAGCTGAGCTGGTGCACCGCGCCCGTCACGTTCTCGACGATGACGGTCTGGCCCAGCCGAAGGTCCTAGGCCATCGAGTCGATTTTCTTCGTCGATGCGCGCGCCTATCGTGCGGCCTCGAGAGCATTTGTGCGCCACCTCACTTAACGCGGCCGATTGTTACCGCAGCGGCCCTTTTGTTACCGGAGGGTTACCGCTGAAATCGAAATTGGCCTAAAAGCCTCTATAAAACAACGGGTTCTGTGACCCGTTTCACAGGCCTGCGCGGCGGGAAGACGTACATTGGCTACACAGAAAACGAAGTTCCTTCAACCCCTGAACGCAGACGAAAGAGAGACGAACATGAGAACGAACCTTCGCAACGTAGTGATCAAGTCCGCTGTCGCCCTCGCCCTCGCGGCCCCGTTCGCGGCCAGCGCGGAATCGAACTTCACCACCGGCGCCGGCACCCCGATCACGGCAACCGCCCGCCTGGACTTCCAGATCATCATCCCGAAGGTCCTGTTCCTCCAGGTCGGCACGGGCACGAACATGGCCGCCAACGGCACCATCAACCAGATCGCCTTCTCGGTTCCCGCCGTCAACGTCGGCGACGCCTCGGTGATCAACGCGACCGTCGGCTCGGGTGACCTGGGCAACGGCACCGTCACGGCGAAAGTCGTCGGCAACAACGGCACGATCACGTTCAGCTCGACCACGCTGGGCGCGCTCGGCAACGGCTCCGGCGACACCATCTCGTACGCGCAGATCGCGACCGCGGTGGCCGTCCTTACCTCCGCCACCTCCCTCGCGCACCCCGCGCTCGCCGATGCGGCGACCACGAACGTCGCGCTGGTTCCGGCGGTCGGCAAGGTCATCAACCGCGACGCGCGTTGGACCTACACGTACCTCAACTCGAACGTCGTGGCACCCGGCACCTACGGCGGCGTGAATGCAAACAACAGCCGCGTCACTTATACTGCCTCGATGCCTTAGGCATCACGCAGTCCACCCTGTTCCAGGGGTGAGGTGCCCGCGTGATGTGGGCACCTCTTTTTTCTTTAGGGCACTCGCGATGACGCGTTCCCTCCCGATCCTGAAGACCATCGCCGCGGCCGCCGCGCTCTGCGCGATCGGCGACGCGTCGGCGTATGTCGTCAACATCGGCACCGGAACGCGCGCGATCTACCTGCAAGTCGGCAACGGATCCTTCACCGGCACCTATCAAGGCGGCGGAACTCCGGGCAAGAACGCCACGGTGAACCAGGTGACGGTCACGGTTCCGGCTGCACAGGTCGGCAGCGGAACCGCGCAGCAGATGACGAGCAACAGCACGCAGGCGAATAGCTTCTACGACAACTTCACCTTCTGCAATCCGCCGGTGCAGGTCTACATCGGCGGCTTCTTCCGCCTTCCCGGAGCCGTCGGGACGGCGACATTGACGGTCACGACATCGGCCGCGAACCTCACCAACGCGACCGGCGACACGATTCCCTTCAGCCAGATCAGCTGGACCAGCAGCGGCATCGGCGACGCCGGCGCGGAACCGATTCCGGGCGGCACGTTCACCGGCGGCACGCAGACGCTCGCGTCCTTCCCCGTGAACACGTGGCGGGAGAGCTGCCACACCTTCTCCTACGCGAACGCGGCGAGCGTGGCCTCGGGGACTTACACCGGCCGCGCCACGTACACGTTGAGCGCGCCGTGAGATTCGCCGCCGCGACTCTCGCCGTCCTCTTCGCCTCGTCGTCGGCATTCGCCGCGACATTCCGCGTCGACGATTCGTTGACGCTGCCCAGCGAAACGAGCACGCCGATGAAATGGCGCTCGCTCGCGCCCAACCGCGCGGTCGGACATGCGGTCGAGGGCTCGAGCATCCTCACGATTCGCCTGAACACCGCGCCATGGCTCAATCGCGCCGGGAAGATCTACATGGCGCTGCCCGAGCAGCCGATCGGCCAGGTGACCGCGGAGTGGACCACGCAAGGCAAGCTCCTTCCGGGCCAGCTCACTTCGGGCAATCGCACGCTCGTCTTCGCGGGCCCGGTTCGCGCGAACCTGATCGAGGATACGATCGTGCTGCGGCTCTCGGCCGACGGTCGCCGTCTGGTGGCGCCGCAGCGCCTGCAGTTCTATTTCGAAATCGACGTGGATTGAGGCTCATGGTTCCTGGGGTGAAGACGTTGGGCGCGGCGTCCTGCGCGGCGATCCTTGCCGCGGCGATTCCCGCGAGCGCGGTCGCGCAAGGCTTCGCCGCGCTGGTGTCGCCGCCGCGCTTCGAGCTCGCCGCGAAGCCGGGCGAGACGCTGCGCGAAGTGGTGGAGATCACCAACGCGAGCGCGCAGGCGGCGAAATATCGCCTGCGCACCGCCGACTGGACCTTCGAGGAGAACGCCAACGTCAAGTTCGACGACGCGCTGAAGCCGGGAAGCTGCCGGCCGTGGGTCGCCATCGAGCGGCGCGACATCATGGTGTCCCCCGGCGGAAAGTATCGCTACCGCTTCGAGGTGGCACCTCCCGCCGATGCGCCCGCGGGCGAGTGCCGCTTCGCGGTGCTGATCGAAGGCGACGAGCAGAACGTGCAGACGCCGGGCGGCCCGAGCTTTCCCATCGCGGGGCGCCTCGGCGTGATCGTCTACGTCACCATCGGCGCCGCCGCGCCGAAGCTCGAGGTCGTCGGAGCCAGGACCGCGGCGATCAACGGTGAAGTGATGCCCGTGATGCTGGTGAAGAACACCGGCAACGCGCACGGACGCCTCGCCGGATTCCTCTCGGGCACGGATGCCGCGGGCAAGAAACTCGAATTCACGCCCGGGACGCTGCCGATCCTTCCCGGGGAGACGCGCGCGATTTCGCTGGTCCTGTATCGCGAGCGCGACGAGCCGCTCAAGATCGCCTATCCCATCACCATTCGCGGCAACCTCGAGGTGGGAGACGGGAAGCTGCCCTTCGAGCAAAGCTTTGCGCGGTGAACGTGAGAGGGCTTCCGCCTCTCGTCTGCCTCGCTAGCCTCGCCGCCTCGCCCTGGGGTTGGGCCCAGGATTTCCGCCACGAGAGCGGGCTCATCATGAGCGCTCGGATCGCGAGCCTCGCGCCGAAGGAATACGAGGATCGACTGATCGATCCGGATCGGCTCGCTGCGCTTGTGCCGGATGCCGGCGACGTTTCCTACAACGCCGCGGGACCGGCGCGGTCGTGGCGCATCGAAGGATTCGCCAGCCGCATCGACCAGGGTGGCGCGATCCGCAACGAAAACGGGTTCATCCTGAACGGGCGCCTCGACACGCTCGAATACGGCGCGTTCAGCCTCGATGCGACGGTGCGCACGAATCCCACCGGCTCGAGCGTGTTCACGCTGTGGCAGCGCGCGCTGCCGTTCGACAACGGCTGGCGCGCCAACAACGGATTGGGAACGCTCAACACGCCCGGCATCGACCTGAGCCGGCTGCAGTATCGGTTCTTCCTGCCGACATTCCCGATCCTCGGCGTGGAGACCGAATGGCTGCGCGGCGGCGAAGTGCAGCTGCAGGCGAGCGCCGGAGCGCCCGGGACTTTCAGCGGGTTGCGCCTTCCCGGCTTCTCGCGACTGGGCGGCAACCTCTTCACCGGCGGCGCGCAGTGGAACCCCTCGCCGCGGTGGCAAGCCGGAATCCAGCTCGCCGATGCGCGCGGCGTTCAAACCGGCTTCGACGCGGGGGACGCGAAAACCGACGCGCGCTCGTGGTATGCGGCCGGCGCGTGGCAGGACGGCGGCGACCGCCTGCAGGTGAACGTGATCGACAGCCAGGCCAACGACTCGCGGCACAACGTCGGCGGGTGGCTCGACGGCGAGTATCGCCTGGGCCGCTACCGCCACAACTACGGCGTCTTCCGCTTCGACCCGCAGCTCTTCTGGGGCTACTCGCCGATCAACAGCGACCTGCAGGGCGGCTACTACCGCATCAACTACCAGAGCCAGCAATGGACGTGGGCCGCGGGGCTCGACAGCGTGAGCTCGATCACCAACCGCGGCACGAATGGACTGTTCGGCACCGGCAACCTGCGCTACCAGGTCGATCGGGCGCTCGGCGTGGGAGGTGGGGCCACGCTGCGCCACTCGGGAAGCGATGCCGCCGCGGCGTATGGATTCGCCGACCTGCAGACGCGATTCGGCGCCACGCGCCTGCAGGTCGACGTGGTCTCGGCGCAAGGCGCGCAACGCAGCACCCAGCTCACGGTGGATCACGCGTGGCCGACGCAAGTGGGGCTGCGCCTCAGCACCTCGGTTTCGGTGGGCCGCGAGACTTCGGAGGGCACGCGCGTCACGCGCTCGAGCTTCGCCACCTTCGGGGGCATCGACATCACCAACAACCTCACTCTCGAGGGCAACATCCGCTTGAGCGTGGAGCGCCAGACCTCCAACGGCATCGGACGCTACGCGAACCTGGGCCTGGTGTGGAGAATCTCGCCGCGCTGGTCGCTGCTCGCGACCTACTACGACAATCGCAGCGCGGCTCCCGCCTTCGCGACCATCGCGCCGATCGTGCCCATCGAGACGGCGCCGATCGTGCCGCGCGACCGGGCGATCTTCGTGACGGTGCGCTATGAAGATCACGCCGGCACGCCGGTGGTGCCGTTGGGTGGCGCGCCCGGCTCGGGCGCGGGCACGCTCGTCGGCTACATCTTCTACGACGCCAACGACGACGGCCGCAGGTCGGCCAACGAGAAAGGGGCGGCGAACCTCACCCTCGTGCTCGACGGGAGGTTCTCCACGCGCACCGACTCCGAGGGCAAGTTCGAGTTCCCGTTGGTGGCGTCGGGCAGGCACGCGATCACCGTCATTCCCGACAATCTCGCGTTGCCCTACTCGATCGCCGACGAGGGCAAGCGCGACGTCGTGATTCGCACGCGCGAGACGACGACGCTGGAGATTGCGGCGAGGAAGTTCTAGAACTGCTGGAGGGAGAGCGCGACGGGCCAGGAGTAGCGGCCGGGGACGGCGTCGCTTGCGAGCTGCAGCTCGTATGAGACCGCATAGGGCTGCGGCCTGGGGCGGCCCACCATCGAGGGCATGTTCGCGGTCGCGACCGCGCCCGTTGCGACGAGCGGCGCGGGAAGGCCCGCGATGCGCACCGCGGCGAATGCGGCGTTCACGATCTCGGCGCGCACGACATAGCCGAAGCGATCGTTCACGAGAAGGTCCACGCTCGGGCCGCTCACCGTGATCTTGCCGGCGGCCACGTCATCGGCGGTGACTTCGAGCACCGCGGGATGCGCGATGAGGCGCATCTGCATGACGCGCGGAATCGTGATGGAGACATCGACCGATGCGCGCGCGGCGAGGGCTCCGGCGCCCGTGACGGCGTCGCTCGATGCGACAGCGAGCTGGGCGGGGAGGAACCATCCCGCGGCGATCGCGACCCCCATGAATCGTCTCATGGGGGCAAATCCTAGACCTTTACGGCCGGACCGGCAACGCACGGGGGGTGAGTTCGGGTTTATCGACGCCGTTTCTTCCGGGTTGGAGGGGGCGGCGGGGCGGTGAGCTGGATGTTGATGCTCTCGACGAACTGCGGGTAGCGGTCGGCGAGGCGCCCGACGATGTTGGCGAGGAATTGCCACTCCTTGCCCTCGTCCCGTGGGGAGCGGATCTCGCAGGCGATGATCCCCGCGGAATCGGCCCAGCTCATGTGGCCCGGGGAGCGGATGTGCACCACGCGCGTGCCGTGCTTCTCGAGGTAAAAAGTGCGCAATTCCTTCGAGCGGATGGCGCGCTTGAGGAGGCTGAAGAGCTTGGCGCCCGGGCGCTCGACGATCTGCATTCTGACCATGGAATCCTCCATTCGGCGGTCACGGGAAAGTGTAGCGGCAAACCGGGAAACGATCCCGCCAGGGCGCTGTCGAACGCCTCGCCATGCGCCAGAACCCTACCCTTTCGGAGGCAAAAGAATCCCACACCCGGAGGATTCGCTCCGAGCACAAGGCCCTCCTCGAGGCGAAGTCCCTGCCCAGGCCGAAGTCGCTGCCCCGCTGGCGCGAGCTCATCACGCAGCTCGGCAGGAACGGGCACGAGACCTGGCTCGACTCGCTCGACATCGTCACCTTCATCGGCCGCGCGGCGCATGCGACGGTGCTTGCGCTCATCCGGCCGCGCTACCTGAAACTCGCTTCGATCTCGCGCCAGGTCGCCGACACCGGCATCAATGCGCTGCCGATCGTCGGGCTGCTCGCCGTGATGATCGCGATCGTCATCGCCTACCAGGGCGTGGTGCAGCTGCGCCCCTACGGCGGCGAGGACCTCACCATCAACCTGGTGTCGGTCTCGGTGCTGCGCGAGATGGCGGTGCTCATCACCGCGATCATCGTCGCCGGCCGCTCGGGCTCGGCCTTCACCGCGGAGATCGGCGTCATGAAGGCGCGCGAGGAAATCGACGCGCTCAGCGTCATGGGCCTGGACCCGATGGAGATGCTGGTCGTTCCCCGGCTGATCGGTCTCATCATCACCTTGCCGCTGCTGACGTTTTTCTCCGACATCATGGGCTTGTTCGGCGGCGGAATGATCGCCCGGGCGCTTCTTGACATCTCGCCCGAGCAATACGTGGATCGGGTGCGCCACGCCGTCGATGACCGCGATCTGTTCGTCGGCCTCGTGAAGGCGCCGATCTTCGCGTTCTTCATCGGCGTCATCGGCTGCATGCACGGGCTGCGGGTGAGGGGCTCGGCCGAGAGCGTGGGCAGCGAGACCACCCGCGCGGTCGTGAAGGCGATCTTCCTGGTGATTGTTCTCGATGCG
>JBGOST010000034.1:0-10285 GCA_041476125.1 Usitatibacter sp.
CATCGCGGGGAAATTGAACGGCGTGATGCCCGCGCATACGCCGATCGGCTGGCGGATGTAGTAGGTGTCCACGCCGCCGGCGACGTTCTCCGCGATCTCCCCCAGCGAGAGCGTGCCGATCGAGCAGGCGTGCTCGACCACTTCCAGGCCGCGAAAGATGTCGCCCTCGGCGTCGGGGAGCGTCTTGCCCTGCTCGGCGGTGAGCCCCGCGGCGACCTTCTTCATGTCGCGGCGGATCAGCTCCTGGAGCTTGAGCATGATGCGCGCGCGCTGGCCGATCGGGACGTTGCGCCAGGTCTTGAAGGCCTCGGCGGCGGCCTTGATGGCCTCGCCCACCTCGGCTGCGTCGCACATCGGCACCCGGGCCAGCACCTGCTGCGTGGCCGGGTTTACCACGTCTCGCCAGGCCTTCGCTTTCGACTCGACGAACTGGCCGTTGATCAACAGCTTGACGGTAGGAACGGCCTCTGACCGGGCCTGGGGATTGGCGGCCATGATGATCTCCTCGTGTTTTTCTTGGATCGCGCGGTTCGCTGTCGAGCGGCGTCACAGACGTGCGCTCCAAAAGCGGTTCTGTGCCCGGTTCAAATTATAATCTCACCCATGGCACGCAACACGAAAGTCGAGGCCGACCACCACGCGCCCCCGGTCACGCGAATCCTGGCGAAGCTCGTCGCCACCCATCCCTCGCGCGGCTGGAGCGATGCGGTCGACCACGAGGCCCACCGGACATTCCTCAACTGGGTCGGGTGCGCCGTGGGCGCGGCGCGCCACGGCTCGGCGGAGGCCGCGCTGGGCGCGGTGCGGATGCTCGAGCCCGCGCCCCAGTCGAGCGTGCTGGGCCGCGCCGACAAGGTCGACATGGCCAGCGCCGCGCTGGTGAACGGCATCACCTCGCACACCTTCGACTTCGACGATACGCACCTGCGCACGGTGATCCATCCCGCGGGGCCGGTCGCTGCCGCGCTTCTCGCCCTCGCCGAGGTGACGGGCGCCAGCGGTCGCGAGGTGATCGACGCGTTGGTCCTGGGGGTCGATGTATCGTGCCGCGTGGGCAACTGCATCTATCCCGACCACTACGACCGCGGCTGGCACATCACCGGCTCCACCGGCATGCTGGGCGCGGCCGCGGGTTGCGCGCGCCTGCTGCGGCTGGACGAGGAGGCCACCACGATGGCGCTCGGCATCGCCGCCTCGCAGCCCATCGGCCTGCGGGAACAGTTCGGCACCATGACCAAGCCCTTCCACCCGGGTGGGGCCGCGCGCGCCGGGTTGACCTCGGCGTTGCTCGCGAAGAACGGCTTCACCGCGAGCGCGCGCGCCCTCGAGGCGCCGCGCGGTTTCGCGCAAGTGGTCTCGACGAAGCACGACTGGAACGAGATCACCGCCGAGCTCGGCAAGCGCTTCGAGATCTCGTTCAACACGTACAAGCCGTTCGCCTGCGGGATCGTCATCCACCCGACCATCGATGCGGCGGTGCAGCTGCGCGCCCAGGGCGTAAAGGCCGAGGACGTCGAGCGCGTCGAGCTCAAGGTGCATCCGTTGGTGCTCGAGCTCACCGGAAAGAAGGAGCCGCAGGACGGGCTGCAGGGCAAGTTCAGCGTCTACCACGGCTTCGCGGCGGGGCTGCTCTTCGGGCGCGCGGGCGAGCCCGAGTACGAGGATGAAATCGTTTGCCGCGAGGATGTGACGAGCCTGCGCCGCAAGGTGGTGGCCACCGTCGACGATTCGATCGGCGAAGCGTCGGCCGACGTGATCGCGATCCTGAAGGATGGCCGCAGGGTGCACGTGTTCGTCGAGCACGCCGTCGGTTCCCTCGAGCGGCCGATGAGCGACAAGGACCTGGAGGCGAAATTCCATTCGCTCGCCGACGCGGTGATCGGAGGCGCGAAGGCGGGCGCTCTCATCGAGGCGTGCTGGGGCATCGGCGCGGCGAAGGACGTGAAGGCGCTCGTCGCGAAGGCGCGGCCGTGAGCGCGCGAGCGCGCATCGTCGTCCTCGACGACTACGAGGACTCGCTGCGCAAGACGGCCGACTGGAAGCCCGTCGAGGCGCTCGCCGACGTGACGGTGCACACGCAACGGCTGCGCGGCGAGGCGTTGCTCGCGGCCGTCAAGGACGCCGACGCCGTCGTCGTGGTGCGCGACCGCACGCCTTTCAAGGCGGACCTGATCGCGAAGCTTCCCAAGCTGCGACTCTTCGTCTTCACCGGCTCGCGCAATACGCAGCTGGACACGGCGGCGATGGCGGCGCGCGGCATCCCCATCGCGCACACCGAGATGGGTGAATCGAAGGCGAGCACCACCGAGATCACGTGGGCGCTCATCCTGGCGTCGGCCAAGCGGCTCGAGGAATACCTCGCGCTCGTGCGCAAGGGCGAGTGGCGCGACGGCAAGGCGCTTCCCAGCGTGCTCTCGGGCGAGCGCCTCGGCCTCATCGGCTTCGGGGGAATCGGGTCTCGGGTCGGCAAGGTCGGACAGGCGTTCGGCATGGAAGTCGTCACCTGGAGCCCGAACATGACGCCGGAGCGCGCGTCCCAGGGGGGCGCGAAGGCGGTCGCGCTCGAGGAGTTGCTGCAGACCTCCAAGGTCGTGAGCCTGCACCTGGTGCCCGCGGAGGCGACGCGCAAGCTGCTGAATGCACAGCGCCTCGCGGCGATGCGCCCCGATTCCATCCTCGTGAACACCGCGCGCTCGGCATTGATCGACATGGCCGCGCTTCCCGCGGCGCTGGACGCCGGCCGCCCCGGCATCGCCGCGCTCGACGTCTACGACGACGAGCCGCTCGCCGCGGGCAACGAGCTCGCGAGGCGGCGCAACGTCGTCCTCACGCCGCACCTCGGCTTCGTGAACGACCCCGTGTTCGGCAAGTTCGGGCCGGGGGTGGTCGAGAACCTGCTGGCCTGGCTGAAAGGCGAGCCTACGCCGCGCCTTCTCAAGGATTGACGTTGCGGATGTAACGCGCCGGGATTCCCGATCGGGGTCACGGCCCGTGATTTCCCCTCTGCGGAGGTAGGTTTCAGGCGATGCCGGGGGACATATTCTCCGGACATGAGCCTGCGTTTCCTCCCCGCTTCGCTGTGCCTCGCATTCGCGCTCCTCGCCGGAGCCCTTCCGGCGTTCGCCAACGAGCAGCTCTGGAGCCTCCTCAAGGGGACCGGGCTTGTGGTGCTCATGCGCCATGCGGTCACCACGCCGGGCATAGGCGACCCTCCGGGGATGAAGATCGACGATTGCAGCACGCAGCGCAACCTCACCGAGGAAGGACGGTCGCATGCGAAGCTGATCGGCGAGGCGTGGCGGGCGCACGGGATCCAGGTGGGCAAGGTGATGTCGAGCCCCATGTGCCGCTGCCTGGAAACGGCGCGCCTCGCTTTCGGCCGCGTCGACGACTTCCAGGTCACGAACGCGCGCACCGAATCCGAGATGACGCGCCAGGTGCGCGACATGCGCGCGGTGGCGAGCGAGAAGCACCGAGGAGGCAACATCGTGGTGGTGTCGCACGGGACCACGATTGCGGCGGTGACGGGAATCACGCCGGGGCCCGGCGAGATGCTCATCGTGAGCCCCCAGGGCGACGGGCAGTTCGAGCTCAAGGGACGGCTCGTGGTGCGCGGCCCCTAGCCGCGCCGCTTCGAGAATTCGATGCAGGGCCGTTCGATGAAGCGGTAGGTGAGGAACGAGAATGGGATCGCCAGGATCGCGCAGGCGAAAATGAGGGCGTTGCGCACGTCGAGTGCCAGATCCCAGTGCAGCGCCGCGTTGCTGGCGAGGTCGATGAAGAAGGTGTGCCAAAGGTAAAGGCTCAGGCTGGCCGCGCCGATCCGGTACAGCAGCCGCGAGCCGGGAATCCGCGACGTCGAAGCGGGAAGCGTGGGCGCGGCCCCGAAATGAACCCCCATGGCGTACAGCATTCCCGCGATCGCCGCCGCCACCAGCGTCGGGCCCAGCAGGTAGGTCCATCCGAGCTCGGGGCCGGTGGAGCGTCCCACGCCGATCGCCACGAGGATCGCGATGAGGGTGAGGCCCAGCATCGCGCGTCTCGCGACGGTCGCGGAGAGCGACCGGGCGTTGGCCACCGCGCACGCCGCGGCGAGGCCGAGGCCGAACTGGTCGATGCGCCCGGGAAGATAGGCGGCGGTCCACGTGAGCCAGATGCCGTGCTCGTTGCTGGCCCAAAGCGTGAAGGTGCGGTAGCCGATGGCGAAAACGATGGTGCCGAGCGCGAACAGGATCGGCCGCCGCAACGGCACCCATCGCAGCAGCAGCGGAAACAGGATGTAGTAGTGGATCTCGGTGGGCAGCGTCCAATAGACGCCGCGGATGGCGGTGGCCATCTCGGGGAAGAAATTCTCGGCGAAGAGCAGGTGCAACACCACGACATGCGGGTCGGTCGAGGCCTTCAGCAGCCCGTATGAAGCAAGGGCCACGGCCACGGCGATGCTCGCGTAGTAGGCCGGCGCGATGCGCAGGTAGCGGCGCTGGTAGAAGTCGAGCGTCTCGGGAAGCGTGAGCCGCGCCTGGCCGCGCAGGACGTACGGCCAGGCGATGACGAATCCCGACAGCACGAAGAACAGGTCGATGCCCTGGTATCCGGCGCGAAACAGCGAGCGCAGCCCGTAGCTGAAATCCCCCGGCAGGCCGAACTTGAACTCGTCGCCGCCCCACATGATCCACAGGTGATAGGCCATCACCCAGAGGGCGGCCACGCCGCGCAGGCGCACGACCCAGTCGAGTTGGACCGGCCTTGCGCTCTTCAATCTTTGAACGAGAAGAGCACCGCGTCGGCGGGCACGAGCTGGTTCTCGGCGAAGGCGACGCGCTCGATCATCCCCTCGCGCGGGCTCACGATGGTGTGTTCCATCTTCATCGCCTCGAGGATCATGAGCGCCTGGCCCTTACGAACCGTTTCGCCCTGCCGCGCAAGGACCTTCACGACGCGTCCCGGCATGAGCGCGGTCAGGCGCGCGTCGGGAAGGCTGTCGGCGGGCTCGTAGTGGAACGGATCGACGAGCTCGAGGTCGTAGCGGCCCCGCGGCGTGGAAGCGCAGAGCGAGTCGCCCAGCCGCACCACCAGCGCGAAGTATGTTTCCTCGTCCAGCTCGATCTGCAAGCGGTCGGATATTTCTCGACCGGCGCATTCGCGACCACGCGGGCCGAGCGCCACGCGGTGCTTTCGCCCGGCGATCTCGATCAACGCATGGCCGGGGCGCATTTCGGCATCGAGTTTCGAGACCGTTCCGCCCGCGCCGCGCAATTCCATCCTGCGCACCGCCGGCTGGCTGAGGCGCCAGCCGCCCGTGTCGTTCCATGGCGAGGGCGAGGCGCTCGCGATCGCCTCCTGTTCGTCGAGGAAGACGCGCGCCGCGGCGGCGACGAGCGCCTCGGTGGGGATCGCCTCCTTCTCGGGAAGCAGGTCCGCGCGATGGCGCTCGATGAAGGCGGTATCGGTGTCCCCGGCGAGAAACGACGCGTGGGCCACGACGCGCTCGAGAAAGGCGAGGTTGGTCTTCACGCCGAGGATCGCGGTCTCGGCCAGGGCCGCGCCCATGCGCCGCGCCGCCTCGTTGCGATCGCTTCCCCACACGATGAGCTTGGCGATCATCGGGTCGTAGAAGACGCTCACCTCGTCGCCCTCGCGCACGCCCGTGTCGAGGCGCACCACCGCGTCGATTTCCGCCGGCTCGCGCAGCACGCCGATCGATCCGGTCTCGGGCAGGAAGTTGTTCGCCGGGTTCTCGGCGCACAGCCGCACCTCGATCGCGTGCCCGCCGGAAGTGATTTCGCGCTGCGAGAGCGGCAGGGGCTCGCCCGCGGCCACGCGCAGCTGCCACTCGACCAGGTCTTCTCCGGTGATCATCTCGGTCACCGGGTGCTCGACCTGCAGCCGCGTATTCATCTCCATGAAGAAGAACTTGCGATCGGCCCCGACGATGAACTCGATCGTGCCCGCGCCGCGATAGGCGATCGCGCGCGCGGCTTCCACGGCCGCCTCTCCCATGCGGGCGCGCAGGTCGTCGTCGAGGAACGGCGAGGGCGATTCCTCGAGGACCTTCTGGTGGCGGCGCTGGATCGAGCACTCGCGCTCGAAGAGGTGCACGTAGTTGCCGTGCGTGTCGCCGAAGACCTGGAATTCGATGTGGTGCGGGCCCTGGACGAAGCGCTCGAGGAGCACCGCCTCCTCGCCGAAGGCGCTCTTCGCCTCGCGGCGTGCGGCCGCGAGCTGCTGGTCGAATTCCGTGCCCTTGGTCACGAGCCGCATGCCCTTGCCGCCGCCGCCGGCCACCGCCTTGATGAGCAGGGGATAGCCGAGCTTCGCGGCCTCCGCGCGCAGGAATTTCGCGTCCTGGTTGGCGCCGTGGTAGCCGGGAACGACTGGCACCCCGGCCTTCTCCATGATCGCCTTGGCGCGGTCCTTGAGCCCCATCTTCTCGATCGCCTCGGGTGTGGGGCCGATGAACGCGAGGCCCGCGGCCTCGACCGCGCGCGCGAAATCCTCGTTCTCGGAAAGAAATCCGTAGCCCGGGTGGATCGCCTGCGCGCCACAGGCTTTCGCCACCTCGATGATCCGGTCGCCCCGCAGGTATGACTCCGCCGGGCGCGGACCGCCGATGAGATAAGCCTCGTCCGCCTGCTCGACGTGCAGCGCATGGGCATCGATCGACGAGTGAACCGCGACGGTTCGGATCGACAACCGCCGGCAGGTTCGGGTGACGCGGCAGGCGATCTCGCCTCGATTGGCGACGAGGATCTTGGAAAACATCGGGTGCATTCTAAGGCCGATGCCGCTTGCGGTGTGCGCTGGGCCCTTCTCCGGTCCACCCCTGGAACGCGCGGAAGAACGCCGAGGGCTCGGAATACCCGAGGTGCGCGGCGATATCCGCCACGCTTTGTCGGGTCTTCTCGAGGCGCGCCAGGGCGATCTCGCGCCTGAGCGAGTCCTTGATCGCGCGAAAGCTCGAGCCTTCCTCCTGCAGCCGGCGGTGAAGCGTGCGCGGCGACAAGCGAAGCTGCCGCGCGGCCTCATCGAAGGTGGGCGCCGAGCCGAGCGCTCCCGCGAGGAGTTCGCGCACCGCTCGCGCCATCTCGCGGTCGCGTCGGTAGAGCATGCTGATCTTGCCGGGCCCCCCCTCGAGGAACGCGGCGAGATCCGACTCGTCGCGGCGGACCGGGAGGTCGAGGAGCGCGGCATCCATCCTCGCCGCGAGCGTTGGCTCCCCGAAGCGCGAGTGCTCGGCATAAACCAGCGCATAGTCGGCAGCGTGCGGCGGCCGCGGAAACGGAAAGCGCACTTCTTCCAAGGCGAGTCCCCGCCCCGCGAGCCAGCAGGCGAGGCCGTGAAGCAGCCGAAGCAGCCATTCGAAGGCGAAGACGCGGCAGGGATCGCCGGAGGCGCTTCGCAGCCGCCTCCCCTCGGAAATCTCCAGGCGAGCGCACGCGCCGTCGCGCTTGATCGTGACGCTCAAGTCGGGGAGCACCAGGCGCAGGAACCGGGCGGCGCGCTCGAGCGCCTCGCCCAGGGTGCGGCTGCCGATCACGCCGCGGCACAGGAACTCGAAGGTGCCGGCGCGAAGCGGCACCGAGAAGAGGGCGAAACCCTCGTCGTCGAGGTGGCGAACGATCCCGTTGTAAAGCGCCGCATAGTTGGCGATGGCGACGCGGCAGTCGCGATCGGTGAGGCAGGCGCGAGGCACTCCGGCGGCGTCGAGGAGCGGCAGCGGATCGATGCCGCGGGCGTGTAACCCGGAGACCATGCCGGTCACGAAACCTGCGGCCACCGTTGCACGATGAGTCGCCTCCGCAGAGGGAGAAGGGCGGATGAGCTGCGAATCCTTCATTGGCGGATTTTACACGATAGGAGGCACCGCGCGCCATGGAAGGCACCGGGCGATCGGCCTACCATCGAACCTTGAGTCCGGATCGCAGTCCGGGGGACAAGCGTGTCCGCCGTGGAGGGGGCACCATGAACGATCTTTCCATCCGCAAGAACCTCGCGCCCTACAAAGTCGCGAACAAGGTTCGTTTCGTGACCGCCGCGTCGCTCTTCGACGGGCACGACGCATCGATCAACATCATGCGCAGGATCATGCAGGCCTCAGGCGCCGAAGTGATCCACCTGGGCCACAACCGCTCCGTGGGCGAGGTGGTGAACGCCGCGCTCCAGGAAGACGTGCAGGCCATCGCGATCACGTCCTACCAGGGCGGGCACCTCGAGTACTTCAAGTACATGCTCGATCTCCTGCGCGAGCATGGCGGGGCCGACATCAAGGTCTTCGGCGGCGGCGGCGGTGTGATCGTTCCCGACGAGATCCGCGAGCTTCACGATTACGGCGTGACGCGCATTTACTCCCCGGAGGACGGCGCCTTGCTGGGCCTGCAGGGAATGATCAACGACGTGCTGGAAAAGTCCGATTTCGACCTGACGGTCGCGGCACCGCGGGAATCCGAGGCGATCGCGGCTCTCAAGTCGGGCGATCGCCGCTGCCTCGCGCGCGTGATCACCGCGCTCGAGAACGGCGCCTACGGCGATGACTTTCGCAAGCGCCTCGTCGCGGAAGCCGAATCGTTCCACACGCCGGCGCTCGGCATCACGGGCACCGGCGGCGCGGGCAAGAGCTCGCTCACCGACGAGCTCGTCCAGAGGTTTCGCCTCGACCAGGCCGACCGGCTGAAGATCGCCATCATCTCGATCGATCCGTCGCGCAAGCGCACCGGCGGCGCGCTCCTGGGAGATCGCATCCGCATGAACGCGATCGACCATCCGAACATCTACATGCGCTCGCTCGCCACTCGCGATACCGGCAAGGAAGTCTCCGCCGCGCTTCCGGAGGTGATCGCCGCGTGCCGCATCTCGGGGTTCGATCTGGTCATGGTCGAAACCTCCGGAATCGGGCAAGGCGATGCCGCGATCGTGCCCTTCGTGGACGCCTCGCTCTACGTGATGACGCCGGAGTTCGGCGCGCCAAGCCAGCTCGAGAAGATCGACATGCTCGATTTCGCCGACTTCGTGGCGATCAACAAGTTCGACCGCAAGGGCGCCGAGGACGCGCTGCGCGACGTGCGCAAGCAGTACCAGCGCAACCGCCAGCTCTTCTCCCAGCGCCCGGAGGAAATGCCCATCTACGGCACCCAGGCGAGCCGCTTCAACGACGATGGCGTCACCGCCCTGTACCAGGCGCTCGTCGATCGTCTGCGCGACGCGGGACTGCCGGCGCAGCCGGGAAAGCTCCCGATCGTCGCGGTGAAGGCTTCGTCGAAGGGGTACTCGATCGTTCCTCCCGACCGGGTGCGCTACCTCGCGGATATCGCGACCGCATTGCGCGACTATCATCGGCAGGCGACCGAGCAGGCGCGCATCGCGCGCGAACGGCAATCGCTCAGGACCGCCAAGTCGCTGTTCGAGAAGGCCGGCAAGCCCGCGGCCGATTTCGACGCGCTCATCGCCGCGAAGGATTCGGAGCAGGCGCCGGGCGCGAGGAAGCTTCTCGAGATGTGGCCCAAGACCGTCGAGCTTTACGGGCGCGACGAGTACGTGGTGCGGATCCGGGGCAAGGAGATCCGCACCAAACTCACCCACGAGTCCCTATCAGGCTCCCGGATCCGCAAGGTCGCGCTGCCGCGTTTCGAGGACCACGGCGAAGTGCTGCGCTTCCTCATGCGCGAGAACCTCCCGGGATCCTTTCCGTTTACCGCCGGCGTCTTCGCGTTCAAGCGCGAGACGGAAGATCCCACGCGGATGTTCGCCGGCGAGGGCGATGCCTTGCGCACCAACCGGCGCTTCAGGAGCCTCTCGGAAGGCATGCCGGCCCAAAGGCTTTCGACCGCGTTCGACTCCGTGACTCTCTACGGATTCGATCCCGACCCGCGTCCCGACATCTACGGCAAGGTGGGCAACTCGGGCGTTTCGATCGCGAGCCTCGACGACATGAAGGTGCTCTACGATGGGTTCGACCTGTGCGCGCCGTCGACCTCGGTGTCGATGACCATCAACGGCCCGGCGCCCACCATCCTCGCCATGTTCTTCAACACCGCGGTCGACCAGCAGGTCGCGAAGTTCGAGAAGGACAATGGCCGCGAGCCCACGCAGGACGAATGCGAGAAGATCAAGGCGTGGACGCTGGCGACGGTTCGGGGCACCGTGCAGGCCGACATCCTCAAGGAGGACCAGGGGCAGAACACCTGCATCTTCAGCACGGAGTTCGCCCTGCGCGCGATGGGCGATGTGCAGCAGTTCTTCATCGACCACAACGTGCGCAACTTCTACAGCGTCAGCATCAGCGGTTATC
>JBGOST010000035.1:0-10242 GCA_041476125.1 Usitatibacter sp.
AGTCCCACGCCCTCAAGCTCCTCTCGCAGATCGAGGCGCGCAAGAATCGCCTGAAGCAGGAGAACATGGCGCTCGTCTTCCCCGAGCCCGAGAAGCTCGCCGCCCTCGAGTCGGAGCGCGCGGATCTCGAGGCGAAGCGCACGCGGCTCGACGGCGAGCAACGCGAGGCCGAAGCGCGGCTCCCGGCACTGGAGGGCGAGCGCCGCGCGATCATCGATCGCCTGCACGAATCCACGCGCGAGGTGGCGGGCCTGGAGGCCGCGTTGCAGGCCCTCGAGGCGCAGCAGGCGCGGCTCGACACGGATGAGAAGTTGAAGGACTGGGTCCAAGCGCACGGCCTCGATCGTGCCGAGCGGCTGTGGCAGGCGATCCGCGTCGAGGCCGGTTGGGACGACGCGGTGGAAGCCGCGCTCGGCGTGCGCCTGAACGCGGCCAGGCTCGCCGATGCCTCCGGGCTCTCGGCATTGCTGCGCGATGCGCCTCCGGGAAATTTCGCGGTGTTCGTCGAACGCGGAGCGGCCGAGATCGCCGGCGCCTCGTCGCGCCTCGCGCCGCTCGCCTCCGTGGTCGGAAGCTCGAGGCCTGGCGTCCTGTCTTACCTGCGCGACGCGCTCGCCAACGTCTTCATCCTCCCCGACAACGAGGACGGGATGGAGCTCGCGCGTGTGCTGCCGAGCGCCGGATTGCTGGTCTCGAAGGCCGGGCACCTCTTCGGCCGCCAGGGAGTCGTGTTCCATGGGCCGCAGTCCGAGATGCACGGCGTGCTGCAACGCCAGCGCGAGATCGAAACGCTTCGCGAGCGCATTCCGGCAAGGTCGCGCGCCCGCGCCGAGATTGAAGCGAACCTGGCGTCGGTCGAGCACGAGCTCAAGGACGCGCAGGATGCGGCGCGGCGGGCGCGTGAGGAATTCTCCCGTGCGCAGCAGCAGGACCACGACCTCGAGGTCGAATACCTGAAGCTGTCGCAAAGCTCGCAGCAATCGGAGAAGCGCCGCGAGGCGATTCGCTCCGAGCTCGCGGTGCTGGAAGAAGAGGAAGGGCGCGAGCGGCTCGAGATGCAGGAAGCGCAGCACTCGCTGCAGACCGGCTCGCAGGCGATCGAGGCGATCGTGCAGCGCCTGCAGGCGAAGGAAAAGGCGCTCGCCGCGGCGCAACAGGCGCTCACAGATGCGCGTGCGGCGGTGGGCTTGGCCGAGAGAGCGCATTCCGAAGCCCAGTTCCACGAGCGCAGCTGCCGCGACAAGGTCGAGTCGCAGGGCCGGCTCGCGGCTTCGCTGCGCGAACGGCTCCAGGCGCTCGCGACGAATCGCGAGAACGTCACCGCGGAGCTGGGCCAGCTCGAGGAAGGGCAGGTCCGCGAAAAGCTGCAGGTCGCGCTTCACGTGAAGGCCGAGCGCGAGCAGGTCCTGGGAGACGCACGCGCCGCGATCGAGCATTTGAATGACGAGCTGCGCGGGCTCGAGGAGGGGCGGCTCGCGGTCGAGCAGAACCTGAATCCCCTGCGCGAGCGCATCACCGAGCTGCGCGTGAAGGAGCAGGAAGCCGCGACGCACGCCGAGCAGTACGCGCAGCAGCTCCAGGAGGCGGGCGCCAGCCGCGAGGAGCTCGCCGAGCAGATCGAGAAGCGCGTGCGCTCCTCTTCGCTGCAGAACGAGATCAATCGCCTGAACGAGGAGATCGCCGCCCTCGGGGCCGTGAACCTCGCCGCGCTCTCCGAGCTCGAGACCGCGCGGGAGCGCAAGAATTTCCTCGACGCGCAGGCGGCCGACCTCACGCAGGCGGTCGAGACGCTCGAGAGCGCGATCAAGCGCATCGACCGCGAGACGCGCGAGCTCCTGCAGGATACCTTCGAGAGCGTGAACGCGAACTTCCAGGAGATGTTCCCGGCGCTCTTCGGCGGCGGCCAGGCGAGCCTGAAGCTCACCGGCGAGGAAATCCTCGACGCGGGCCTGGTGGTCCTCGCGCAGCCGCCGGGCAAGAAGAACCAGACCATCCAGCTGCTCTCCGGCGGCGAGAAGGCGCTCACCGCGATCGCGCTGGTGTTCTCGCTCTTCAAGCTGAACCCCGCGCCCTTCTGCCTCCTCGACGAGGTCGACGCGCCCCTCGACGACCCGAACACCGAGCGTTTCTGCGAGCTGGTGCGCCAGATGTCGGGGCAGACGCAGTTCCTCTTCATCACCCACAACAAGATCACCATGGAGCTCGCCGGCCAGCTGATCGGCGTGACCATGCCCGAGCCCGGCGTGTCCCGCATCGTCGAGGTCGACATCGAGGCGGCGATGCAGCTCGCCCGGAAACAGGCGGCCTGAAAGCGTGAGCGACCTTCAGCTCGCCCTCATCGCCTTCGGCATCGTGGTCGTGGCCGCGGTGGCGATCTACAACGTGGTGCAGGAGAGGCGCGCGCGGGGACGGGCCGAGCAGGCCTTCGGCGGCGGTCCCCCGGATGCGCTCTTCGATGCGCCCGGCACCCGGCGCGAGCCCACGTTCGGTCCCACGCCCACAGCCGAGACGGCGTCGAAGGTGCGGCCTTTCGACGAGACCACGCCGCCCCTGCCCGTGAATACGGAGGAGCTCGAGGCGGCCGGCGTGCCGAGCGCGGAAGTCTCGAGCCGCATCGACACCGTCGCCGTGATCCTTGCCGACGATCCGATCATGAGCGAGCAGCTCCAGCCGCTGCTCGACGCGCTCGAGACGTATCCGACGCCCACCCACGTCGAGGGCATCGTCGACGAGCAGTGGCATCCGATCGAGACTTCGCCGCGCCGAAGCTGGAGAGAGCTGCGCGTGGGATTGCAGCTTGCGAACCGCAAGGGCCCCATCGCCGAAGAGGAGATCGAGCGCTTCAACCGCACCATCGCCGACTTCGCCGCCGCGGTGGGCGCGGTGTCGCAACGCGAGGCGCCGGCCGCCGCGGCCTCGCGGGCTCGCGAGATCGACCAGTTCTGCGCTGATACTGACATTGAGGTCGCAGTCAACGTGGTCGGGCAGCTGGGCGCCACATTCTCGGTCGCGCGCGTGAAGGCGCTGGCGCTCGAGAACGGACTCTCCGAGACCGCTTCGGGCGAGCTCATCCGCTACCTCCCCGACGGCGGCACCGGGTTCGCGATCCGCCGCTTCGACGACGCGCACGCCAAGGCGAACGCGAGCTACTACACGGGGCTTACTTTCGCGCTCGACCTGCCGAGAGTCCCGGACGCTCCGCTGGTCCTCGCCGAGATGGTGGCTGTGGCGCAGGCCTTCGCGCGCACGCTCGGCGGGCAGCTCGTGGACGACAATCGCCGCGCCCTCACCGAAGGGGGGCTCGCCTCCATCCGGCGCACGCTCGAAGGCATCTTCCAGAAGATGGAAGCCCATGGCATTCCCGCCGGCGGCTCTCTCGCGCAGCGTCTCTTCAGCTAGCCGATGAGCGTCAAGGACCCCGCGGCGCTCGCCGAGAAGCTGCGACGTGCGATCGATCGCCACAATCGCCTGTATTACAACGAGGCGCAGCCCGAGATCACCGACGCGGAATACGACCGCCTGTTCCAGCAACTGGTGAAGCTCGAGACCGAGCATCCCGAGCTCGTCACGACCGACTCCCCGACCCAGCGCGTGGGATCGGCCCCGAGCGAGGGCTTTGCGGAGGCAGTGCATCGGGTCCCGATGCTGTCGCTCGCCAACGCGTTCGACGAGGACGACGTGGCCGGCTTCGACCGCCGCTGCCGCGAGGGCCTCGGCGTGGAAGCCGTGGAGTACGCGTGCGAGCTCAAGTTCGACGGGCTCGCGGTGACGCTCATCTACGACGACGGCCTCTTCGTGCAGGGTGCGACGCGCGGCGACGGCACCACCGGCGAGGACGTCACCGCCAACCTGCGCACCGTGCGCTCGATTCCGTTGCGCCTCGAGGGCCGCAAGCCGCCCAAGCGCCTCGAAGTGCGCGGCGAGGTCCTGATGATGCGTCGCGACTTCGAGGCCATCAACAAGCGGGCGACCGAAGCGGGCGAGCGCGCGTTCGTGAACCCGCGCAACGCCGCCACGGGCGGGCTGCGGCAGCTCGACCCGCGGCTCACGGCGCAGCGCAAGCTCTCGTTCTTCGCCTACGGGGTGGGCGCGCACCAGGGCTTCGACATGCCCGCCACCCACGCGCGCCTTCTCGATTCCCTCGACGGGCTCGGCTTCCCCGTGGCCAAGGATCGCCGCATCGCGAAGGGAGCCGCGGCGCTGCTCGAGTTCTACCGCGCCATCGGCGAGAAGCGCCCGAAGCTGCCCTATGACATCGACGGGGTGGTCTACAAGGTGAATCGCTTCACCGAGCAGGAGAAGCTGGGATACGTCTCGAGGGCCCCGCGCTGGGCGGTCGCGCACAAGTTTCCCGCGGAGGAGGCCACGACCGAGCTCCTCGACATCGACATCCAGGTGGGACGCACGGGTGCCATCACGCCCGTGGCGCGCCTCGCGCCCATCTTCGTCGGCGGCACCACGATCGTGAACGCCACGCTGCACAACGAGGACGAGATCCGCCGCAAGGACGTCTGGCGGCGCGACACCGTGGTCGTGCGCCGCGCCGGCGACGTCATCCCCGAGGTGGCGCGCGTGCAGAAGAAAGGCCCGCGCGACAAGAAGCGCGACTGGTTCGTGATGCCCGCCAAGTGTCCCGAGTGCGGCTCGGCCGTGGTGCGGCTCGAGGACGAGGCGGTGGCGCGCTGCAGCGGCGGGCTCATCTGCCCCGCGCAAAGGAAGCAGGCGCTGCTGCATTTCGCCTCGCGGCGAGCGCTGGACATCGAGGGCCTGGGCTACAAGCTGGTCGACCAGCTCGTCGACGCGGGGTTGGTGCGCACGCCGGCCGACATCTACAAGCTCGGCATCGCGAAGCTGGCGGCGCTCGAGCGCATGGCCGAGAAGTCGGCGTCCAACGTCGTCGCCGCCATCGAGAAGAGCAAGGACACCACGCTCGCGCGCTTCATCTACGCGCTCGGCATCCGCAACGTGGGAGAAGTCACCGCGAAGGATCTCGCGCGCCACTTCGGCACGCTCGACGCGGTGATGGACGCCGGGATCGAGTCGTTGCAGGAGGCGCCCGACGTGGGGCCGGTGGTCGCGGAGTCGATCGCGGGGTTCATGCGCGAGCGCCACAACCGCGAAGTGATCGAGCAGCTGCGCGCCGCCGGCGTGCATTGGAAGGAAGGCGCCCCGCCGAGAGCCGCCACCAGCGGCCCCTTCGTGGGTAAAATCATCGTTCTAACCGGCACCCTCGGCGCGATGACGCGCGACGAAGCGAAGGAACGCATCGAGGCGCTCGGCGGCAAGGTCTCCGGATCGGTGTCGAAGAAGACCGACTACGTGGTCGCCGGCGAGGAAGCCGGATCCAAGCTCGACAAGGCGCGCGAATTGGGCGTGACGGTCGTGGGCGAAGCCCGATTTCTGAAGTTGCTCAGCGGACAAGAATAATGCAGAAAGTAACCAAAGCTGTCTTCCCCGTCGCCGGCCTCGGCACGCGCTTCCTCCCGGCGACGAAGGCCTCGCCCAAGGAAATGATGCCGATCGTCGACAAGCCGCTCATCCAGTACGCGGTCGAGGAGGCGGTGGCCGCGGGCATCACCGACCTCATCTTCATCACCGGCCGCGGCAAGCGCGCCATCGAGGACCACTTCGACAAGGCCTACGAGCTCGAGGCCGAGCTGCAGGCGCACGGCAAGAACAAGCTGCTGAAGGAGGTGCGCGGGCTCCTGCCCGAGGGCGTGTCGTGCGCCTACGTGCGCCAGGCCGAGGCGCTCGGACTCGGGCACGCCGTGCTGTGCGCGCGCCAGCTGGTGGGAGACGAGCCCTTCGCGGTGATCCTCGCCGACGATCTCATCGACGCGCAGGTTCCGGTGATGAAGCAGATGGTGCAGGTGCAGGCCAAGCACGGCGGCAGCGTCATCGCGGTGCAGAACGTCGCGCGCGAGGACACGAGCTCCTACGGCATCGTCTCGGCCGACAAGATGTCCGCGGGCCTGTCGCGCATCACCAACATCGTCGAAAAGCCCAAGCCCGAGGAGGCGCCGTCCACGCTGGGCGTGGTCGGCCGCTACATTCTCAGCCCGCGCATCTTCCATTTTCTCAGCAACCTGCGTCCCGGCGCGGGGCGCGAGATCCAGCTGACCGATGCGATCGGGCGGCTGCTGCGCGAGGAAAGCGTGCTCGCCTACGAGTTCCAGGGCCAGCGTTACGACTGCGGCTCGAAGCTGGGCTACCTGAAGGCGACGGTCAACTTCGCCCTCAAGCATCCCGAGCTCGCCGACGATTTCCGCGCGTTCCTCGGCGGGACGGTCGCGGCGGCGCGGCGGTGATCAAGGGTGCGGCGGAGGCGAAGAGGCTCCTCGAGGAGGCCGAGGAGCTTTTCTCCGCCGAGGACGTGCGCGCCGCGGTGGAGCGCATGGCGGTCGAGATCACGCGCCGTCTCAAGGACGAGTTCCCGGTGGTGCTGTCGGTGATGGGGGGTGCGGCGATCTTCACCGGGCAGCTGCTGCCCCAGCTTCCCTTCGCGCTCGAGTTCGGCGCGATCGAGGTCACGCGCTACAACAACGACGTGCAGGGCCGCGACATCACCTGGAGGCTCCCGCCGCGCGACAACGTGCGCGACCGCGTCGTGCTGGTGGTCGACGACATCCTCGACGAGGGCATCACGATGGCGGCGATCCGCAAGCGGCTGCTCGAGATGGGCGCGCGCCGGGTCTACTGCGCGGTCTTCGCCGACAAGGAGATCGGGCGCGCCAAGCCGGTCTCCGCCGATTTCGTCGGGGTGAAGGTCCCGAACCGATATGTGTTCGGCTTCGGCATGGACGCGTACGGCCTCTGGCGTAACCTTCCCGCCATCTATGCTCTAAAGAACTAAACGAGGCGAAACGCAGATGAACGCAGATAGAAGCGCACGCAGATGAACGTACCCCATTCCTTGATAGTGGTTCGGGTATGTCGATCCATGGCCACGAAATTCACACAATATTGCGGTACGTTCATCTGCGCTGCATCTGCGTTCATCTGTGTTTCCAAAGCATTTCGTCCGCATAACTCTCTCACCTCAAAATGATCGCGGTAATAGGCGGCAGCGGCCTCACACAGCTCGCGAACCTGGAGATCACGAGCCGCAAGATCGTGCGCACGCCCTTCGGCGAGCCGTCGGGGCCGCTCACGTTCGGGCACATCGGGTTGCAGGAGGTGGTGTTCCTCGCGCGCCACGGCTACGGGCACACGCTCGCCCCGCACGAGATCAACTATCGCGCCAACCTCTGGGCGCTGCACGCGCAGCAGGTGACGCGCGTCATCGCCGTGGCCACGGTCGGGGGCATCGTGCCGCCGCTGGGCGCGGGGATGATCGCGATTCCCGACCAGATCATCGACTACACTTGGGGGCGCCCGTCGACCTACTTCGAGGGCTCGGAGCAGCCGGTGACGCACATCGACTTCACCTATCCGTACGACGAGGAGACGCGCCAGATGGCGATCGCCGCGGCGCGCGATGCGAGAGTGCCGGTGGTCGAGGGCGGCACCTACGCGGCGGTGCAGGGGCCGCGTCTCGAGACCAAGGCCGAGATCGACCGCCTCGAGCGCGACGGCGCGACGATGGTGGGAATGACGGGAATGCCGGAGGCCGCGCTCGCGCGCGAGCTGGGGCTGAAGTACGCAACGCTCGCGGTGGTGGTGAACCCGGCCGCGGGGCGGGGGACGAGCGCGCGCAGCGTCGCGATCGGCGAGATCGGGCGCGTCATCGAGGAGACCATGGGAGGGATTCGATTGATCGTCGCCAAGCTGGTGGAGCGCCATGTCGGTTCGTGAGGTGTTGCGGATGGGGCACCCGGTGCTGCGAGAGCGCGCCAAGCCGGTGGAGAAGTTCGCGTCCCCGGAGCTGCGCGCGCTGCTCCTGGACATGCAGGACACGATGGCGGCGAAGAGTGGGGCGGGGCTCGCCGCGCCGCAGATCGGGGTCGGCCAGCGCGTGGTGATCTTCGGCGTCGACCACAATCCCCGCTATCCCGACGCCGAGCCGGTTCCGTTCACGGTATTGGTGAACCCGAAGATCGTGATCCTCACGCGCGACATCGAGGAGGATTGGGAAGGTTGCCTCTCGGTGCCGGGAATGCGCGGCATCGTGCCGCGCTACACCAAGCTGCGCTACACGGGCTTCGACGTCGAGGGCAACCCGATCGAGCGCCTCGCCGAGGGTTTCCACGCCCGCGTCGTGCAGCACGAATGCGACCACCTGGACGGCATCCTCTATCCGCAGCGCATGATGGACATGTCGCGCTTCGGCTTCAACGAGGAGCTGTTTCCCGGTGAAGCGGTGGTCGACGAATGAGGCAAGGAGAAGAACGATGACCAAACCCGAAGTCCTGTATGTGGCCGCGATGGCCGTGTTCCTGAGCGCCTCGGAAGCAAACGCCCAACCGTTCAAATGCACCGGCCCCGACGGAAAGATCGTGTACAGCGACTCGCGCTGCGAGGGGCCCGCGGCGAAGGCTCCGGCTGCGGCGCCGGCCGCGAAGCCCGGGTCGCGCTACGAGCTCAACGATGCCGATCGCAACCGCATCCGCATGCTCGAGGCGATCGTGGTCCGGGAGGGATCGTACTCCGAGCAGAAGACCGGCGCGCAGCTCGAGATCCAGAACATTCGCCGCGGGGCCGACGCCCGGCTTTCGAACGCGGAGCGTGAAAAGCGCGACGCGCTCGCCGCGGATCTTTCCAATGCCGACGCGAAGAAACGCACGCAGGCCTTGCGCGACCTGCGCGAGATCTACGCCAAATGAGCGGGGGCCCGCGGTGACGAATCGAGCGAAGTTCGCGGGGATTGCGATGGCCACGCTCGCCTTCTCGACGGGTGCGGCGGCACAGCTCTACAAATGCAAGGGCCCCGACGGCAAGATCGTCTACAGCGACACGCGCTGCGAGGCGGCCGCCAGCGGTAACGCGCTGAAGGTCTCTCCCAACTCCACGACCGGGGGCCCGCCACAGGATGCCGCGCCGATTCCGCCGCCGAAGCCCGGCGAGGTATACGCTCCGGTGGAGGAGGAGGCCGCCGCAGCCACCCCGGCGGCCCGGAAGCGATACGAGCTCACCAGCTCGGATCGCGACCGCATCCGCAACCTCGAAGTGAACGCGAGCCGGCTCGGCGCATATTCCGAGCAGAAGTCCGCCGCGCAGCTCGAGATACAGAACATCCGCAACGGGGCCGAATCGCGTCTTTCGTCGGGCGATCGCGAAAAGCGCGACGCCCTCACGGCCGACCTCTCGAGCACCGATGCGAAGAAGCGCAGCCGGGCGTTGCGCGAGATTCGCGAGCTCTACTATCGCTAGAAGCGAAGCAACGGAGACTTCCGATGGCCGACATCCCGACCGCCCGCCGTTCCGACACCGATATCGCCTACGTCCTGTATGCGATGCACGCGATCGCTCCGTTCACGATGTGGACCCTCGCGGTGATCGCGGTGTTCTTCGGCGCCGTCACCCGCGACCGCGTGCGGGGAACCTTCCTCGATTCCCACTTCGGCTGGCTTCAGCGCACCTTCTGGTTCGGGCTCGCGTGGCTCGTGGTCGTCACGATCGTCTTTACCGTGACGATCATCGGCTTCTTCCTGCTTTTCATCCCGTGGTTCATCCTCACGGTCTGGTACCTGTATCGCGTCTTCCGCGGCTGGCTGCTGCTTCGCGACGGGCTGCCGGCGCCCGAGTAGGGCCTAGTTCCTGAAGGGCGCGAGCACGCCCCCCTTCACGATCGCCACCGGGACGATCTTCCCGCGCTCCATGCGGAAGATCGTCATCTCCGCGTCCTTGCGGTCGCCCTTGGCGTCGAATGCGATCTTTCCGGTCGCGCCCGTGAGCGACACGTTGTAGATCTCGGGCGTGAACTTCGCCGGGTCGGTGGAATCGGCGCGCTTCATCGCCTCGATCACGACATTGGCCGCGTCGTAGAAGAACGGCGCGTAGAGCTTGGTCTCGCCGTACTTCGGGATGAAGGCTTCGCGGAATTCGCGGCTCGCCGCGGCCGCCGGCAATCCCGCCTGCGAGCACGCGAGCCCCTCGCCCGCCGCGCCCGCGAGCTGCGCCATCTCGTCGGTGCAGGCGCCGTCGCCGAACGCGAACCGCGCCTTGATGCCGAGCTCTCTCGCTTGCCTGAGCATCAGCCCGCCGGTGGCGTCCATGCCGCCGTGGAAGACGACGTCGGGATTGCGATTCTTGATGCGCGTGAGGATCGCCTTGAAGTCGGTTTCCTTGTCGGTCGTGCGCTCG